>JANPIY010000855.1:0-8150 GCA_031425255.1 Planctomycetota bacterium | reverse complement strand
GTCATTGTCTTGCCGTAGCCGATCGGGATGTGGATCCAGACGTTGGTGTCGCGCGGCCCGGCTTCGAGCAGCAGCACCGAATGCTTGCCGTCCTCGCTGAGGCGATTGGCCAGAACGCAGCCGGCCGACCCGGCACCGACGATCACGTAATCATAGGTCCCGGCGGCCTTCGCCATAACGTTCGACGTCGAATCAGTCATTGATATCTCCAGGGTCCTGAAATGCCTGCAGGTCGCTATAGCGGTCGAGCACCAGAAGGTCGGATTGCGATCGCGCGCAGCAGATCAGTACGAACTGCCCGTCCTCTTTGTCGCACAGCACGAGGTCGCGGGGTTTCGGCGTGCCTTGAGGTAGCGCGTTGGACCCGTGCCGCAGATGCCCCCTCCGCACGAGGATTCGCATTCGACGTCCTTCTCGCGTAGCACGTCAACGATCGGTTTCTCTGGAAACCGCTGCAACCGCGCCGCGAAACGCACGCCCAAGATGGCCATCTCCCGCGTCGACGACGCCGTCGCTCTTGTGCCGCACGAGATGCTCCAAAAAGAACCGGCTTCGTGCCCCGTCACGTGCACGTAGCAAGTCGTAGACGGGGAAAAGCGGCTGCCCGAAGCCGCGCAGCGTTTCCGCCGCGGCATGCGGGCATCCGTGCCGGTCAGCCCCGGGGTCAGCGGCGTCCATCTTGCGATTGCAATGGCCGCGGAACAGCATGTTGAAGCGGGCGGTCTTTGTCTGACTCACGTCTGCTCCTTAGCGAGCGCTTGGATAAACGCGATCATGGCTGAGGAAGCGCGTCTGCAGATACGCATCGAGCCCCTCCGGCCCGCCTTCGTAGCCAACGCCACTGTCCTTCATCCCTCCAAGGGGTGCGTCAGCGAGTGCGGGCGTGAAATTGTTGATGCCGATCCAGCCCGCCTCGAGCCGTTCGGAAAGTTCTGCAGCGTGGTTGCCCGCGTTGGTGAACGCGTACGCAGCCAGCCCGAATTCCACCGCGTTGGCTTTTGCGATGGCTTCGTCCAGCGTTTCGAATGACACGATGGGAGCGACCGGGCAGAAGGGCTCCTCCGTCATGATCGAAGCGCCTTCGCCCAGCCCGGTGAGGACCGTCGGCGCAAAGAAAAAGCCGCGCGTGCCAATGCGATTTCCGCCCAGCGCCACTTGGGCGCCGCCATCCGACGCGTCGGCGACGAAGCGCTCGGCCGCCTCGAGACGGCGCGCGTTGTTCAGCGGGCCCATCTGCACCCCGGCCTCGGCGCCGGGGCCGATCCTGAGCTTTCGCGCGACCTCGATGAAGCGGGCGACGAAAGCGTCGTACACCGCCTCATGTACCAGGAAGCGGTTCGGCGACAGACACACTTGGCCGGCATTGCGGTACTTGAAAACGGCGCAGTCGGCCGCGACTTTCTGAACGTCGACGTCGGCGCACACAACCACTGGCGAATGGCCACCAAGCTCCATCGTGATGGCCTTCAGCCCCTGACCCGCGAGCCGGTAGAGCAGGCGTCCGACCGGCACCGAGCCGGTGAAGGAGACCTTGCGAATCACCGGTGACGCGATCAGGTGCTCCGAGACCAAGCTCGGCACGCCGAACACTAAGTTGAGAACCCCCGCCGGAACCCCCGCGTCGTCGAACGCGCGCACTAGGCCGACGCATACCGCTGGCGTTTCCTCGGCCGGCTTGACGATGATCGTGCAACCCGCGGCGAGGGCGGCAGCGATCTTGCGCACGGCGAGTACGGCTGGAAAATTCCACGGCGCGAACGCCGCCACCGGCCCAATCGGTCGCTTGCTGGTGGCCTGCAACAGCCCCGACGCGCGCGGCGGCCATGTGCGGCCGTAGATCCGCGTCGCTTCCTCGGAACACCACAACACGGTCTCGACGACCCGGTCGATCTCGCCAAGGGCGTCGGCCAGCGGCTTGCCGTTGTCCATGGTCAGCACGGCGGCCAGCGCGCTCTTGCGTTCGCTGATCAACTGAGCGGCGCGGCGCAGGATAGCGGCACGCTGCCAGGCTGAAACGCCGCGCCAGCTCTCGAAGGCCCTCGCCGATGAAGCGAGCGCGGTGTCGAGGTCGGCGGTGGTCGCTAGCGGCAGCCGCCCCAAGATCTCGCCGGTGGCGGGATCGAGAATGTCGCGCTCCTCACGCCCACCGCCGCGCAGCCATTGGCCGTCGACGAACAGGGCAAGATCCTGCGGGTAGGACTGTGCGGCCACGCGAGGCGAATCCGCAGCCATGTCAGTGACCTTGCCGATTCATAGACGCGCTCGACCGGGAGGCGCTCATTTAGCGCCTTTCTCAACGTACTGTGGGTTGTATGCAGGCTCGATCGCCGCGTGATCGGTTCCGAAGTCAGCAGCGCCGGAATTGTCGAGGTTGGCCCGGTCGAAGAGGCTCAGATCCTTGGCAACGAGTGTGAAGTAGCTGGCCGTTGACAAACCGTGTTTGAGTGACGGCCCCCCCGGCTTGTCAGCGGCAGCTGCAACACCGCACAAACTCAGCAACGCGACGGCTGCGAGGCGCCCCAAATGGATCGGTCTTGTCATGTAAGTCTCCAGAGGGTGCCGGTTAATGCGCACCCGGCACGCCAAATGCGCGAGGCACGGCGTCAGTGCACGGCTTCGGCGGTCTGAACCTCTTGCTGCACCGCATGCAGCAGCTCGCGCTGCAGCTCGATGAACTCGGGGGCGCTCAGGAAGTCCGCGGTGCGCGGCTTTTCGGCGTGCACATCGACCGCCAGCTTGATTCGACCGGGACGGCGGCTCATCACCAAGACGCGGTCCGAAATGAAGATCGCTTCGGCGACGTCGTGGGTAATGAAGAAGACCGTTGGCTTGTACTCGACCCAGAGCTTCAGGAGCAGCTCCTGCATGAAGATGCGCGTCTGGTAGTCCAGTGCGCCGAACGGTTCGTCCATCAGCAGCACCTTGGGTGCTGAAATCAGCGCCCGCGCGATTTGCACCCGTTGCTGCATGCCGCCCGACAGCTGGTAAGGATAGTGGCGCAGGAAGCTGGACAGGCCGACCTCCTCCAGCAGGTGTTCGGCGCGAGGCGTGTATTCCGACTTCGCCATGCCGCGGCACTTGACGCCGAGCGTGACGTTGTCGAAGACGCTGAGCCACGGGAACAAAGACGCCTGTTGGAACACCACTGCGCGATCCGGCCCCGGCCCATAGACGATCTGCTCGTCCAGGAAGACGTTGCCGGTGCTCGGGGTTTCGAAGCCGGCAATGAGGTTTAGCGCAGAAGACTTTCCGCAACCGGTCGGGCCCAGCACTGAAACGATCTCGGCGGTCTTGATCTCGACGTCGAGGCGGTCCAGAGCCAGCGTCGCGGTCTGCGATGAATGCTTGCTGGGGTAGGACTTCGCGACGCCTCGAAACGCGATTTTCGTCGGTGCGGTGGATAGCATGCGTTGTCTCCGGGGCCGGTTTGCGTAGTGGTGGAGCTTGGGATCCGTGGCGGGGTCGTGATCGCCGGTCGCTCAGTCAAACGAGATCACCGCCCCGGGCGCGGGCGTGAAGCCCAGATCACCGCGCGCCACCACGGCCTCGCGGCCGCCGTTCGCCGCCAGCTGTTCCGCCTGACGCTCCCTGACGCGGCGCTCCACGTCGTCCGGGTCGCAGATGCGCAGGAGACGCGCGTGGCACTCGGCCAAGACCGTGCCGAAGCTCGGGTCGGTGCCGAGATCGTTCACTTCCTCGGGGTCGGCTTCGAGATCGAAGAGCTGCGACGGATAGGCGACGTAGTAGACGTACTTGAACTTGCCGTGACGGATCATGAAAGCGCCCGTCGTCGAACCCATGCCGTGGTATTCGACCATCACGTTACGGTCGGGGACCGCGCCCTCGGCGAGGTCGAACAGCGAGACGCCGGGGAACCCCTCAGTGAGCTTCGGGTCGTTCGCGCCCACGGCTTGCAGAACGAATGGGTAGACGTCGACGTGGCTGACCGGCGTATCGATCACCTTGCCTGCGGGAATCTGGGGCCCGGCCATGATCAGCGGTACGCCTGCGGTCTCTTCGAACATCGTCGACTTTCCCCAGAGGCCGCGCGTCCCGAGGTTGTCGCCATGATCACTGGTGTAGACCACGCGCGTGCCGTCGGCAAGACCGGCGTCGGCAAGGGCATCGAGCACCAGCCCGACGTTGTCGTCGAGGAACGAGCACAGGCCGTAATAGCCCGCCAGCGCCTTCTTCAGGCTGTTCTCGTCGAAGTAGTCGTCGTAGTTGAAGCTTTCGGAATAGTCCCGCAGATACGGGTGAGTCGGCCTCACACTGCGCTCGTACAGCTTGGGCAGAGGCAGGTCGCGGTTGTAGTAGCGGTAGAAATACTGCGGCGGAGCGGTCAGCGGGAAGTGAGGGCAGACCAGCGAGACAAACAGCACCCACGGCTTGCCAGGCTGGCGTTCCTGGTGTCGCGCCACGTGCTCCTTCAACTCTTCGACGGCCTTTTCACGCAGCCAGATCTGGGCACGCGCCGTGATTTCGCGATCGTAGAACGTGTACTGGCTTTCTCCGGGGCCGGCAAGCCCGGCCATCTTGTAGGCACCGCGCCGAACCGGCAGATCGCTGCGTACCAGGCCCATCAGGTCGCCCTTGCCCTCCAGGATGTGCATCGGAATGATTTCTTCCGAAAAGCCATGGTCTTCACTGCCCAGACGAAAATGAAGCTTCCCGATCGATACGACCGAGTGGCCCAGGTCACGCAGCTTGTGGTGCCAGCTTGGAATGGCGCCGTCGTAGGCGTCGGCGTTATCCCAGTAACCCATCTGGTGGATGTACTTGCCGACTGCGAAAGAAGCACGCGCCGGAATGCACACAGGGCTGGTGCAATAGGCCGCGCTGAAGCGCGTGCCACGCGCTGCCAGCGCGTCGAGATGCGGCGTTTCGACAAACGGATGTCCGTAGCAGCCCAGCGCTTTCGGGCTGTGCTCATCGGACATGATGATGAGGAGGTTGCGAGCGGAAGGGTTCATGGGCTACAAATCGGAAGACTGGGATTCGGCAGCGCTAAGCCGGGCGAAAATTCCTATATAGGACTGTAGCGCAAAGCCTGGAAACGTCAACCTTGTTCGGCCATTTCTTTCGCTTTCGCCCGCCCAGAAGCATGGGCTTCGCGCCCGGCCGCCCCGGCCTCCCAACCCAACCTACTTCTTCGCCCCCTCGGCGAACCGACGCACATAGCTGGAGTCGATCGCGCCAGTGATGGCCTCGGCACTCAGCGCCTGGGGAATGCTGCCCGCCTCGGCGAGGATCTGCGTCGCAAGTTGCAGTTTTCTGACGAGACCACCCTCCTTGGACGTCAGCGAGTACGGCGAATTCGGGTCGATCTGCTGCGCGATGGTGGGTTTGCGACCACAGCACACGCGGTCGTAGGTTGCCTTGGCCACCGCGGGAGAGACCGACAGGTATTTCACCAAAGCATCGACCCCGAGCTGCGGATTCTTTTCGATCAGCTGTTGTGCTTCGGCGTGGATCCGAACGAGCTTGTCGCCGATGTCCGGATGCTTCTGGAGAAAGCTCGTTCGAGCCCCGGTCATCACGGGGCAGATCCCATTGTCGCCATCGTGGCCACCGTAGTCGGCGTCGTAGTTCACGATCATCTGGCCCTGCTCGGCCAAGGCCTGCGCGTAGGGCGCCCAGGCCACGCCCGCGTCGATCGAGCCGCTCAGGAATGCATTGGGAAAGAGCGGGGCGGGGATATTGATGACATTGAGCTCACTCATCTTGATGCCGATCTTTCGCGCGATCAGGCCGACGGCCACCTGCGCACACGTGCCCGAGGCTGCGCCGATGGCTTTGGCCTTCTTTATGTCTCTGTAGCTGGTGATGCCGGATTTGGGATTGACGACCAGCGCCTCGCCGGCCGCGTCGTCCATTTCCCAGAACAGGAGCTTGACGGGGATCTTCTGCCCGAGCATGAAGGCAGTGGCAAGGCCGGTGGTGAATACGTCCAGGCTCTCGCTCTTCAGGCCGGCGAGGAGCGGAGCGCCCGACGCGAACCAAAAGAAGTTGGGCTCGAGCCCGTGCTTCTGAAAGAGGCCCGCGTCCTTGGCGACGTAGAGCACGTAGTAGTCCGCCGAGGGCGCGCCGTAGTTGAACTTCAACGGCGCCTGCGCTTGCGCCGCTCCGGAGGTCAGGCCGCCCGCGACGAGCGCAGCCGCGCCGGCCCACATCTTCAGGTTCTTTGTCAAACCGAACATCAAATTCTCCTGGTTGGTGCTGGAGATTTCCAGCGTTTTCGAGCCTTACGAGTTGCTCGCGTGCGATCGCGACGACGCGAATCGTCGCTGTCGGTGGTCAGTCCGGGGCGCGGTGCAGCAGCTCGATCACCTTGCGCGCCGGGTCGACGCGGACCCGGTCGCCATTGCGAAAGACTTCTGCAGGCATGCGCGACCATCCTTCGGTGATGGTGATTCTCGCGAACAGGGCGCCCTGCACCATCACCGGGTTGGTAACGCCGAAGATGAAGGCCCGCGGTGCGATGCCTTTGTTCTTGATGTCGAAAAAGGCCCAGCCGGCCGCAATGCCGCCCTTGGCGGTTGGAAAAAAGCAGATCTTGTCGCGGATGTTCACGCCTTCGAGCTTGTGGCCGGGCTTGGTGATCACCCCGCTCCAGCGATCGAGGTCGTAGCGCGGCGAAAAGCCTTCCTCGGAGATCACCGCCTCCCCCTCGACAACGGGGCCGAATGCGCGCGCGACGTGGATCGTCTCGGGGACGGTCGCGCGGCCGGCATCGGCAGCGCGGGTGGTGTTTGCGGATGCGTTCATCGAAGGTCCTTACGCCAGTTCGCCAGTGCAGGCGATGTCGACGCACTCCTGCGTTCGGCGCAGGATCGTGTTGAACCGATGGGCACCGATGATGTTTACGATCTTCGCCGAGTTGGAGATCATGTTGGTCCAGCCGTTGGCCACACGCATTCCCGAGAGGTTCTGCAGGATGTAGAAGCACACGCCTTCGAGCACAGTGACGCCGGCGTCCTCGAGCAGCGCCAAGTAGCCGAGTTGCGCGGCCGAGTGCTTGACCGAGGCGGCGGTGGTGACGAACACCTGGGTGCCAGGGTGCAGCGTGCGCCCGGCGAATCGCTCCGACAAGTCCTTCATTTCGAAAAGCGAGAGCTGCGGGCCCGAGAAGACCACCAGGTTTGCGCTGCGGTCCTTCGTGTCGTAGCAGTCATAAACCCTTTTCAGATCGGCGTCGGTGATGACGATCTCGTCGCTCGGCGCGTTGCCGCCCAGCGCCGCTTCTAGGGACGGCGCCTCCGGCGTGACGCCGACCATGTGGAACATCGCCATGGAACCGTAGCTCGCCAGCGCGCAACCGAGGTGCTTTAGCTCGTCGGAGACGGGGGCCCGCGACATGCCGTGGAAGACCGGAACGGCGTAGTAGTTCTGGTGCTTCTCGCCTACGATCTTGCCGATCGCTCCCCAATCGGCGAGGTCGTCGAGCCGGGCGTTGAGGCGCACCGTCAACGTTCCCTTTCGGTGTTCGTCGAGGTGAAAGCCGTAAGCCGGCGTGCGGCCGGTGACCGCCGCCGCGAGCGCCGCCGGGCCACCCTCGAAATTGGTGCGCGCGCCGAACACTGAGTTGGCGTATATCACCGTGCCCGTGTCGCCCCACGCCACATGCTCGCCGAGATGCGGCTGGTAGACCGTCTGGTAATTGATGCAGGTATCGCTTGTAACGATGTTCATCTCGCGCATGAACTTGATGATCTGGTGTTCCTTCTTGGCCTCGCCGGCATCCTGGCCGAGCCGGTCGACATGGGCGAAGTCCATGCAGCGTGCGTTTGTGGTGATCGGAACGGTGCACCGGGTCTTGTGCTCGCAGGCGCGCTTCAGATATCCGAGACCGGCGTCGCCCATGACTTCGATGTCGCCCATCATGTGCGCATTAGTGATCGGTACGAAGCGCTCGGCACTCCAGAAACGCGCGACTTCGAGTTGGTAGGCGATGGCTTCGCGGACAGCCTGGCCGCGCTTGCCGTCGAGCATGTCCTGCCCAAGGCGTTGGTCCCGACGACCGTCGCTGAGACCATCGAAGCGCTCGACAAGATCGATGGAGTCAAGGTCGCCGACGGCGGCGAGCGGGTTGCCATTCAGTTCAACCTGAAGGCGCGCGAAGCGGTCGAGAAGGCCGTCGTGACGCCCTA
>JANPIY010000854.1:0-2732 GCA_031425255.1 Planctomycetota bacterium | reverse complement strand
CGAAGCGCGCACGCAGTTGGCGAAACGCTGCAACTATCCCGACCTCGCGGCCTTCGACCTCGCGCTCCACCTGGCCCGCGAGACCGGCAGGCGCTGGTTCGACCGGCTGGTGCGCTGAGCGGCGACCGGCTGGACAGCAGGGCAACTTCGGCTGTCGGCTGTCGGCTGTCGGGTGTCGGCTGTCGGCTGTCGGCTGTCGGCTGTCGGCTGTCGGCCATCGGCGGGTGGCGCACGAGAACCGCCGCCCTAGAAACCTGCCCTACTCCTTGGGGATTCCCATGCCGCTGCGCACCCTCCTGCTGTGGTCGTTTCTCGTGCTCGGCGCCAGTGGAGCCGAACCGTTGAAGATCGGCCTGCTGTGTTCCGGCTCGGTCAGCGATGGCGGCTGGAACCAGCTCGCCAAGGAGGCGCTCGAACGGATGGGCAAGGAGCTCAAGGCCGAGATCTCGATCCTGCAGAAGGTCACCCAGGACAAGGCCGGCGACGAGCTGCGCGCCTATGCTGCCGACGGCTACGCCCTGGTCATCGCCCACGGCTATGAATTCCTCGTGCCCGCGGCCGAGGTCGCGGCGACGACGCCGATGAAGATCGCGGTCAGCGGTGCCGACGTCGCGCGGCCAGGGATCGTCACCCTCGACTTCGACGTCTCGCAGGCCTCCTATCAGCTCGGCGTGATCGCCGGAAAATTGACCAGGAGCGGCAAGCTCGGCTTCGTCGGCGGCGCGCCGATCCCGTCGGTCAAGGCCTGCTACCGTGGCTTCCTGGCCGGCGCCAAGGCGGTGCGTCCGGACGTCAGCGTGGTCGAGGCGTACACCTCGTGGGACGAGCCGGTGAAATCGAAGGCCCAGACCGAGGCCTTCTTCGCGCAAGGGATCGACCTGGTCTACCACGATGTCGACGCGGCCAGCCGCGGGGTGTTCGAGGCGGTGAAGGAACGCAACGCGCGCACGCCCGCCGCGCCGGTCTATGTCTTCGGCTGCGTCGCCGATCAGAATGCCAATCCGATCTGCGGGGAGTACACCCTCGCCAGCGCGGTGATCCGCCTCGACCTCGCCTTCCGCACGGTCGCCGAGGCGGTGGGCGCGGGAATCTTCTCCGCCGGCGTCGTGCGCGAGAACCTCGCCCGCGGCACCTGCATCGCCGTGCTCAATCCGCGCCTGGTCGGTGGCGTGCTGAACGCCGACCTCCAGGCCCTGGTGGCGCAGGCCGGCCGGGATCTGGTCAGCGGCACCATCATCATCCCGACGGAGTGAGCCCAGGCGGTGCTCACGCTCATAAGGATCGTCAAACGCTTCGCGGGGGTCACCGCCCTCGACGGCGTCTCGCTCGCCTTCGCTCCCGGCACGGTGCATGGCCTGCTGGGTGAGAACGGCGCCGGCAAATCGACGCTGATGAACGTGCTGTATGGGCTGGTCCAGCCGGATGCCGGCACCATCGCGCTGGATGGCCGGCCGCAGCGCATCGGCTCGCCGGCCGCCGCCCGGCGTCTGGGCATCGGCATGGTCCACCAGCATTTCAAACTGGTCCCGACCTTGAGCGTGGCGGACAACTGCGCGCTCGCCCTGCAGGGCTCGTACGGGCGCATCGACCGGCCGGCGTGGCGCCGGCGGATCAGCGAGCGGGCGGCGCGCCTGCAGTGGCGGATCGACGCCGATGCGGACGTGGAGTCACTCAGTGTCGGCCAGCAGCAACGGGTGGAGATCCTCAAGGCCCTGCTGGCGATCGAGCAGGCCGACAGCAGTGGCGCGCGCACCCTGATCCTCGACGAACCCACCGCGGTGCTGACCCCGCCAGAGATCGACGACCTGCTGCCGGCGCTGCGGGCGCTGGCCAGCGATGGCGTCGCCGTCATCTACATCAGCCACAAGCTGGCTGAGATCGGTCGGGTCTGCGATGCGGTCAGCGTGCTGCGGCGCGGACGCCTGGTGCATCAGGGGCCGGCCGATGCCGCGCCGGAACAGTTGGCGGAGCTGATGATCGGCACGGCGGTCCCGCGTGCTGCGCGAGTGGCGCAACCGGCATCGGCTGAAGCGCCGGCGTTAATCATGCTGGCGGGCGTCAGCGTCGGCGCGTTGGGGCGGACCGTGCTCGACCAGGTCTCGCTCAGCGTGCGCGCGGGCGAGATCGTCGGCATCGCCGGGGTCGAGGGGAACGGCCAGGGCGCGTTGGTGGAGGTGGTGCTCGGCCAGCGCGTACCCGACCGTGGGCAGGTGCAGGTCGCGGCGGGCGGCAGCGCGCTGGGCGTGATCCCGGACGATCGCCAGCGCGAAGCGCTGGTGCTGTCGTTGTCGCTGCGCGCCAACCTCGGACTCAAACGCTACCGCCAGCCACCGCTCAGCCGCCATGGCTGGTTGTCGCCAACCGCCTGGATTGCGCATGCGCAGGCGTTGATGACGCGCGGCGACGTGCGTGCACCCGGCGTCGATGCCGCGGTGGCGACGCTTTCAGGCGGCAATCAGCAGAAGGTGGTGATCGCGCGCGAATTGGCCGACGATCCACGTGTGATCGTCGCGGTGAATCCGACCCGTGGCCTGGATGTGGGCGCGGCGCAGGCGGTGCTGACGCGCCTGCTCGCCGCCCGCAATGCCGGCGCGGCGATATTGCTGGTGCACAGCGACCTCGACGAACTGCTGGCGGTCAGCGACCGCGTGCTGGTGCTGCAGGCCGGCCATCTGCACGACAGCGGCTGGCCGGCGGCCGACCGCGCCGCGATCGGCCGCCTGATGATGGGG
>JANPIY010000853.1:0-10477 GCA_031425255.1 Planctomycetota bacterium | reverse complement strand
GGCAGCATCGCCACCACCGTGCCGGCCAAGCTGCGTCCGCTGTGGACCACCACGGTCGAGCAACCCGCCTTCGACGGACCCGCTCAGGAGGAGTGGAAGGAATACCCCTTCGCCACCGGACCCTTGACGCCCCCGGTGATCGCCCAAGGGCTGGTGGTGGTGGCGCAACCGCACACCCACCGCGTGCTCGCGTTCAATGCCGACGATGGCAAGCCGGTGTGGGAGTTCACCGCCAACGGCCGCATCGACAGCGCACCGACCATCAGCGATGGACTGTGCCTGTTCGGTTGCCGTTCCGGTTGGGTCTACTGCCTGAAGGCCAGTGACGGCCAACTGGTGTGGCGCCTGCGCGTCGCACCGGCCGACCTGCGCATCGTGCACTGCGGCCAGGTCGAATCCCCGTGGGCGACGGCTGGCAGCGTGCTGGTCAGCGCTGGCGTGGCCTACGTCAGCGCTGGCGTGCATCCTTTGACCGACGGCGGTCTGCGGGTCTACGCGCTCGATCCACGGAGCGGGGCGGTGAAATGGAAGCAGGTGGTCACCGACATGGGCTACGACGAACGCGTATGGAAGGGCCGTCTCGGCCTGGATCAGGACTACACCGACCTGATGGTGAAAGACGGCAAGCAGGTCTCGTTGTCGCGCTGGGTCTTCGATCCCGCGACCGGCCGCAACCAATACCTCTTCCAGAACTCCTTCTATAAAATGGGCGACGACGGTGCGTACCTGACGCGCGGCACCTGGTCGTACGGCTATCCGATGAATCGACCGCGCGCGCGCCGACCACTCCAGGTCGGGCACGGCCGCATGGTGTTCGGCACCAACAAGGGCGCCGATCCGACCAAGTTCAAATGGGAGCCGAGCGGTGGTGCACCGATCCGCCAGGCGCTCAAATTGTTCCGCCGCGATTTCCAGCCGGATGAAGCCTTCGACGTGCAATGGGCCGAGCAGAAGAACGACACCGAGAGCCGCATCGGCCTCTACTTCCCGGCCAATCGCACGGCCGAGAAGTCGACCTGGTCGGCGGATTACCCTGGGTGGCCCGAGGCGATGGTGCTGACCGGAGACCACCTCTTCCTCTACGCCACCGGCAAGCTCAAGGCCTACACCATCGCCGACGGCGCCCTGGTGCAGGAGAGCCCTCTCGCCCAGCCGGTGTGGGACGGCATCGCCGCCACCGGCGAGCGCCTCTACCTGACCACCATGGAGGGCACGGTCATGTGCCTCGGCCGCTGACGACCTCCGCAAGGGTTTCCATCCAAGCGTTGCACCTGAGCGCTCCCGGAGCTATCCATGGGGTATGGACGTCCGGCGGTACTACGTGGTTACAGGAGTCGGTGAACAGGGACCATTCCGTTTAAGCGAGTTGCGCGAGGCGCTGGCCAGCGGCACGTTCTCGGGTTCCGAACCGGTCCGTACCGGCATGGGGACCATGCTGGGATCGGTCGACGAGGTGCTGACGACGCCGGAGACCGCCTGGGATCCCGCCGAGAGCGGCTCGGGCGCGACGGCGATCCCCTTCCTCCGATCCCGTCGCCTGTTGCCACTCACCATCCTGGTGCTCGCCTTCGTCCCAGCGCTCGTGCTCCTGGGGCTCTTGGGTCGTGGGAATCCGCCAGCAACCCAGACCACAGCGAAGCCCGAGGTCCGCACCGTCGTCATCCCGCCGCCGCCGCAGATCGTCGCGGCGCCGACCCGGCCCCCCGTACCCATTCCCATGATGAAGCCGACGGTCATGCCGCCCGGCCTGCTGCCGGTCGCCGACCCGCCTCGCGCAGCGGTGGTCCCCGATCTGGTGGTGCGCCAGGATGGCGCCGGCGTCCTCGTCATCGGTGCGGAGTTCGCGACCATCGTCGACAACCGCGCGCGCATCCAGGGCAAGGGCAGCCCGCACCCCTACATCGGCAGCTGGAACGACAAGACCGGGCACATCGCCTGGACCGTGCTCGTGACCAGGCCGGGGCGCTTCCAGGTGACCCTGGCCTATGCCTGCGCACCCACCGGGGCTGGCGCGACCTACCATCTGCGAATCGGCGAGGTGAAGATCACCGGGGTGATGCAAAGCACCACCTCCTGGGACGTCTACGAGAGCGTCCCGCTTGGCGAGGTCACCATCACCCAGACGGGCGAGCTGCCGATGACCATCACCTCGGGCGCGCGCACCGGCTCAGCGTTGATGAAATTGCGGACCATCACGCTGACTCCCGTTCGTTAGAAAAAAGTTTCTTCGGCGGGATGAGTGGGTGCATCTCAGTCGATGAGAGAGGATCGGGCCGCAGAGACGCAGAGACGCAAAGCCCACAAAATCTTGTCTTCCTCTGCGTCTCTGCGCCTCTGCGGCAAGCTTTTCTCCACTGGATCCCGAAAGCGGACCGCGTGCTGGCAGTTCCCGCACCTCGCACCTCGCACCTGCGAGAACGAGCGCTCTGCGCCTTCGGCGCATTGTCATGATTCGCACGCGGTATTCGCCTGATTCCGCCAAGAAGCGGAGCAGACGGTGGCCTACAAGATGAGCACTCCGAAAGGGTTGCCATCGTGCGTGCCGCCACACTGGATCATCCCGCCATCATCCGCGTCATCGATTCGCACACCGGCGGTGAGCCGACGCGTCTGGTGGTGGCCGGCGGCCCCGCGCTGCGGGGCACGCTGGAGCATCAGCTCGCGTGCCTGAGCCGGGACCATGACGACCTGCGCCGGCTGGTGCTGGGCGAACCACGCGGCGCCGAGCACATGGTCGGCGCCTTGTTGTGCGCATCGCCCAACATGCGCTGCGCCGCCGGGGTGATCTTCTTCAACAATGTCGGTTACCTCGGGATGTGCGGGCACGGCCTGATGGGGGTGATGGTGTCACTGGCCCACCTCGGGCGGATCGGCGCCGGGACCCATCTGATCGACACCCCGGTAGGCGTGGTGCAGGCGACACTGGAATCGCGCAACACCATCACCATCCGCAATGTCGCCAGCCGCCGCCACGCCCATGGCATCCGCGTGCATGTCCCAGGGATCGGTACGATGACCGGCGATGTCGGTTGGGGTGGCAACTGGTTCTTCCTGGTCCACGACCACGGGCTGCAGGTCACCGCCGCCAACATCCCTCTCCTCACCGACACTGCGATCCGCATCCGCAGCGCCCTGCGCGCGCAAGGCGTCACCGGCAGCGATGGCGCGGACATCGACCACATCGAGCTGATGATGGCGAGCCCACGCGCCGGAATCGATGCCCGCTCCTTCGTGCTCTGCCCAGGCTCGGCTTACGATCGCTCGCCCTGCGGCACCGGCACCAGTGCGGTGTTGGCATGCGAACACGCCGCCGGTCGTCTGGTCCCAGGGCAGGTGTGGCACCAGGAGAGCGTGATCGGCAGCGTCTTCAGCGCGTACCTCGAATCGTCCGCGAGCGAACTGGTACCGTGCCTGACCGGTACCGCCTTCGTCAACGGCGACTGCAACCTGATCGCCGATCCTGCCGATCCCTTCGCCTGGGGCATTCCGTGAACCGCCTGCCCGACGTGCTGATCGTCGGTGGCGGCATCGTCGGCGCGGCCTGCGCCGCCGCCTGCGCGGCGGCGGGCTGGACGACGGTGGTGGTGGCGCGAGGTATCTGCGACGGCGCCTCCGCCGCCGGCATGGGTCATCTGGTGGTGATGGACGACTCGCCCGCGCAATTCGCCCTCACCCATTCGGGGGTCAGGCTGTGGCACGATCTCGCACGCGGCCTGCCGGCCGATGCCGAGTTCAACGCCTGCGGCACCTTGTGGCTGGCCGCCGATGACCAGCAGTTCGTCCTCGCGGCACGGCGGTGCCACGCCTATCGGGCGCAGGGCGTGCGCGCCGAACTCATCCCGCCGTTGGAATTGATGGAGCTCGAACCCGAGCTGAGCGGCGACCTCGCCGGCGCGCTGCTGGTACCCGACGACGCCGTACTCTACCCTCCGGTCGCCACGCGGTTCCTGCTCGCCTGTGCGCAGGCGGATGGCGCACGCCTGGAACGCGGCGAGGTCGTCGCCGCAGATGCCGACGGCGTGGAGCTGAGCGATGGCCGTCGACTGGACGCCGGTCGGGTGGTGATCGCCGCCGGCATCGGTTCACCGACGCTGGCCGCCGGCATCGCCGTGCGACCACGCAAGGGTCATCTGATCATCACCGACCGCTATCCTGGCTTCGTCCGGCACCAGCTGGTCGAACTCGGTTATCTCACCAGCGCGCACGGCAGCGGCGACGAGTCGGTGGCCTTCAACGTGCAGCCCCGTGGAAATGGTCAGTTGCTGATCGGCTCTTCGCGCCAGTTCGGCACCACCGACCTGGCGACCGAACCGCACCTGATCGACCACATCGTGCGCGCGGCGGAACGCTATCTGCCGGACATCGGTGGACTGCAGGCCCTGCGCTGCTGGACCGGCCTGCGTCCCGCGACGGCTGATCACCTGCCGCTGATCGGCCGTCTGCCCAGCGGGCTGTGGTGCGCGACCGGTCATGAAGGGCTCGGTATCACCACCGCACCGGCGACCGCCCGCCTGCTGGTCGAACTGATGCGTGGCGACACCCCGCACCTGGCGCCCGAACCCTACGCCGCCGACCGTTTCATGCAGGTGCCCATCCATGCCTGAGCGCCCTCGTCCGCTCCAGGTGCTGATCGATGGCCGGCCGCTCGAGCTGCCCGGCCCGGTCACGGTGATCGCGGCCCTGGCCATCGCCGGGATCGCCGCGCCACGCCGTTCGCGCAGCGGTCAGGCGCGAGGTGCGTTGTGCGGCATGGGCATCTGCCATGAATGCCGCGCCGGCATCGATGGCGTCGCCCACCAGCGCGCCTGCCTGGTGCCGTGTCGTGACGGCATGAGGATCACCACCGATGCGTAGGATGTCCTGCGCCGTGGCGGTCTTCGGTGCTGGCCCCGCCGGCATCGCCGCCGCGGTGACCACTGCACGCGCCGGGTTGGCGACGGTGGTGGTCGATCAAGGGGTGGCCCCCGGCGGTCAGATCTGGCGGGGTGCGGATCCGGCGAGTGGTGGGACGGCGGGGCACTGGTTGAGCGCGCTCGCCGCCGAATCGAAGGCCGAGGTGCTGACGCGTTCGCAGGTCGTCACCCGTCCTGAACCCGGGCTGGTGGTGGTCGAGACGCCGCAGGGTCCGACCTGCATCCGCTATCGGCGCGCCGTGGTGTGCAGCGGTGCGCGCGAGCTCTTCCTGCCTTTTCCCGGCTGGACCCTGCCTGGCGTCAGCGGCGCGGGAGGGCTCCAGGCGCTGGTGAAGGGCGGCCTCCCGATCGCGGGAAAACGTGTGGTGGTGTCCGGCAGCGGCCCCCTGCTGCTGGCGGTGGCGCGCACCTTGCGGGCTTCCGGCGCCATCATCGTCGCCCTGGCGGAACAGACCGACGCCGCGCACCTGCGCCGCTTCGCCGCCGGGCTTTGGCGCCATCCCGGCAAGGCGCTCCAGGCCTTGGCTTTCGCGCCGACCGCCTGGCGCCTGCGCAGCAACAGCTGGGTGGTGCGCGCGGAAGGCCGGGAGGTCCTGCAGCAGGTGGTGATCCGCCAGGCCGGCCACGACGTCACCGTGGCCTGCGACCACCTCGCCTGCGGATATGGCCTGATCCCGAATACCGAACTGCCGGCGCTGCTGGGCTGTCGCATCACCGGCGGTCGGGTCGAGGTCGATCACTGGCTGCGCACCAGTGAACTGGACGTCCTGTGTGCCGGCGAGGTCATCGGCATCGGCGGCGTCGAGGCGGCTCTGATCGAGGGCCGTCTGGCCGGCCATGTCGCCGCCGATCAGCAGCCGGAGGCCGCGCGGCTGCGTCCGCAGCGTCAGGCCATCCGCGCCTTCGCCGAGCACTTGGCGCAGTGCTTCGCGCTGCGCGATGAACTCAGACATCTGGCCCACGCGCAGACCCTGCTGTGCCGCTGCGAGGACGTCACCCTCGGGGCAGTGGCGGAGAACCATTCCTGGCGCGAGGCGCGGCTGTTCACCCGCTGTGGCATGGGCGCCTGCCAGGGTCGGGTGTGCGGCGCGGCGGCCGCATTCCTCCTGGGCTGGAGCGGTACCAGTCCGCGCCCGCCATGCGCTCCCACCAGCCTGCGCCATCTGCGCCTGCCCACCACCGTCCCACCTCCCCTGCAGGAAGAACTCCGATGACCATGCCCTTCGCCGGCGTCATGCCAGCCGTCACCACCCCCTTCACCAGCAGCCTCCAGGTCGACTCGGCCGCCCTCATGCGTCAGGTGCGCATGCTGCTCGACAACGGCTGCGCAGGCATCGTCCCCTGCGGGTCGCTCGGCGAAGCCGCGACCCTGACCAGCGAGGAGAAGACCCAGATCATCGCCACCTGCATCGGCAGTGCCGAGGGCGCGCCCGTGGTGCCTGGGATCGCCGCCGCCAGCACCGCCGAGGCGGTGGCCCTGGCGCGCGCTGCGCAACGCGCGGGCGCCGCCGGTCTGATGGTGCTGCCGCCTTACATCTATTCTTCGGACTGGCGCGAGATGTCGGCGCACGTCTCGGCAGTGATGCGCGCGACCACGCTGCCGTGCATGCTTTACAACAATCCACCCGCGTACCGCACCGATTTCACGCCGACCCAGATCGCCGAACTCGCCGATACCCATGACAACCTGGTGGCGGTCAAGGAATCGAGTGGCGATGTGCGCCGCATCACCGCCATCCTGGCCACCCCGGGAAACCGCCTGAGCGTCGGTGTCGGCCTGGATGACATCGTCGTCGAGGGCGCGGCCGCCGGCGCCAGCTTCTGGATCGCTGGCCTGGCCGACGCCATGCCGGCGGAATCGGTGCGGCTCTTCAACCTCGCGCGGCAGGGCGATGCGCGGGCGACGCAGGAGTTGCTGCGCTGGTTCCTGCCTCTGCTGCGCTTCGATGCCGGCATCAAGTTCGTCCAGTTGATCAAGCTGGTGCAGGAGCGTTGCGGTCTTTGCGCGGCCCACGTGCGTCCACCCCGCCTCGCCCTGATCGGCGACGAACTGGCGGCGGCCAACGTCATCATCGACCAGGCGCTGGCGACGCGGCCTGGGGCGGCACTGATGGCGAGGGCATGAACTCCCGGGCGTCCGCCTCAACGCCAGGAGCGATCGGCCAGATGAGGATCCGCCTGGGGCTGATGCTCCTGCTCGCGGCCCTGCCGTTGGCCGGCCTGCTGGCCAGCGAGGCGCCATTCTTCACCGCCAAACGGGTGGTCATCCTGGTCATCGATGGCCCACGCTGGAGCGAGACCTTCGGCGATCCTGCCCGTGCGCTGGTCCCGGTTCAGAGCAGCGAGCTGATGCCGCAAGGTGTCTTCTTCAGCGACATGGCCAACGATGGTCCGACCTTCACCAATCCCGGCCATGTGGCCCTGGTCACGGGCTTCCATCAGAAGATCGACAACACCGGCCAGGAGCTCCCTGGAAATCCCACGCTCTTCCAACGCTGGTTGCGGGCGAGAGGCGCTCCGATCACGGATGCCTGGGTGGTCTCGAGCAAGGACAAGCTGCAGATCCTCACCGACAGCAAGGCGAAGGGGTGGAAACACCTCGACGTCTGCAGCCAGGACTGCGGCAAGGGCGGCGCGGGGGTCGGCGCGGGCTACCGCAAGGATCCCGAAACCAGGATGCGCGCCCTGGAGATCCTGCGCCGCGACCACCCGCACCTGATGCTCATCAACCTCAAGGAGCCCGATGCCAGCGGCCACGCCAACCAATGGGAGGCGTACCTACAAGGCATCCGCGATGGCGACGAGTTCGCTGGTGAACTGTGGCGGCTGCTGCGCGACGAGGCGCCCTTCGCCGGTCAGACCGCGCTGTTCATCACCAACGACCACGGTCGCCACCTCGACGGCCATCACGACGGTTTCATCAGCCACGGCGATGACTGCGCCGGATGCCGCAAGATCCAACTGCTCGCCTTGGGTCCGCACTTCCGCCCAGGCGCGGTGGTGGATCGCCACACCAACCAGCTCGATGTGGCGGTGACCGCCGCGGCGATCCTGGGTCTGGAGATATCGGGCTCGAGCGGACGGGTGCTGAAGGAATTGGTGTCAGCGGAGGAGAGGGATTAGAGAAGGGAGGAATAGAGAAGGCAGCTCACGCGGAGGCGCGGAGGACGCGGAGGGAAGGCAGGAGAAGAAACCATGGGGTGGGACCCATCCCTCACCTCTCCCCTCTCCCCTCCGCGCCTCCGCGTGAGCCTCTCTTCTCCTCTTGGTTCAATCCGCCGACGGCTTCCCCTCCGGAGCTCCGAGGAGCCCAGCTGGCCAGGTGAACGTCCCGGCCTTCGCCCGATCGAAGCCCTCCAGGTGGAGCGATGGCGGAACGCGCTGGTCCGGTCGCACGTAGATCCACGGGTTGTCGCCGAAGACCTCCGCCAGCAACGCCGCCAGCGGTGGATCATAGGTCTGGAGCGTCAGGCGATCGTTGACCGGGTCGCCCGGGCGGTTGCAGGCGAACCACGACTGCACGCCTTCGGCCCAATACTCGCGATGGTTGGTAAGGGCATAGTGTCCATGCCAACGCCCGTGGGTGCCCGCCGCGGCGAAGGCGGCTTTCAGGCGGGCATCGAAGGTCGGGTCGGTGTGCACCAGGCCGAATTCATGGACGACGTGCGCGAACTCGTGGATGAGGATGTTCTCGGTCGGATACGGATCGCCGGGCAGGCCGAGGAGGTTCTCTTCACCACAGCTGACCGCCGGCCGCTGGCGCGTCGCCCCCAGGCCACGGGCGCGGCGGTTCCAGTAGGATGCCGGCGCCAGGTCGGCGTGTTCCGGCACATCGGTGGTGAATTCGCGCGGCGACATCACCACCAGGCGGATGCCGTCGCCAGCGATGGCGTGCAGGAGATCGGCGCGCCCCAGAAGCATCTGCTGCACCAGATAGGCCGCCTCGGCGAGGGCGTGATCGCTGACCCGTGCGGAGCTCAGGATCGGCAGACCGCCGCAATCGAGATGCTTGGCATAGGCCGGCGAGAGCTGCAGCCGGGCGCGCAGATCCGCCGGCGGAGCCGTGAGGTCGACGGCGACCACGCTGGTGATGACATTGCAGCAGATCAGCAATACCGCGATCGCCCGGAAGGTCATGGGGTGCCTCCGAGCGGGGCAAGAAAGCGGGCGCGGATGCGCCCGGGATCGCACCAGATCAGCGGCAGCAGGACCACGATCTGGAGCACCGCACAGGCCATGAAGGTGGTCGCATAGCCCTGGGTCGCCAGCAGCTTGCCACCACCCCAGTCGCAGAAGGTGTAACAGAAATTGTTGAGCGCGAAGTAGATGCCGATGTGGGTGGCGCCGATCGCCGGATTCGACAACGACATGAAGAAGGCCAGCAGGGCGGCGCCGAAGAGGTACTGCACCAGGAAGTGGACGCCGTACCAGGTCATCATGAAGGACGTCGACTGCCAGCAGTCGGGACAACCGCCCAGCACGGTCATCGAGAGGGCCATGCCCAGGCTGGCGATGACCATGATCCGCCGCGCGCTGAAACGGTCGGTGAGGAAGCCGCCGGTGAGCGCGCCGGCGACGCCCACCAGGGGATCGATGATGCCGGTGAGCAGGCCGATGCGCGCCTCGCTCCAGTGCAGCTCATCACGCAGCAGGAATTGCAGCGGGGTGGAGAGCAGACCGTACCCGAGCGGAACCAGCAGCGCAGCGGCGAGCGCGACCCAGATCAGCGGAATGGCGAAGGTGCGGCGGAGCTCGCCCAGTTCCAGTCGGCGCAGGCCGTGTTCCGGGACGTGCTCCGGCGCGCGCTCGCGCACCAGCAGCGGGATCATCGTGAGTGCCCAGATCGTCAGCCCCATGGCCGTCAGCAGGACCGACCACGGCAGGATGGTGGTGGCGGCGTAGAAACCGCCGCCACCGATGGCCACGCCGATGATCTTGCTCGCCCAGATCACCGCATTGGCGCGCCCGAGTTCGCCTTGCGCCACCAGATCGACGCAGAGGCCGTTCACCGCCACGTTCTGCAGCGTGGCGGCGGCGCTGGCGAGGAAGACCATCACGCTGAGCACGCCCAGCCATTCCGCGCTCTTGGGCACGCCCGCCAACCCCAGGACGCAGGCACCGAGAAGGAACTGGCCGGCGAGGATGAAGGGGCGGCGCCGCCCGCCAGCGCCGCCCAGGTGGCGGTCGAGGATCGGACCCCAGATCAGCTTGCAGGCCCACGGCAGCCGCGCCCACGCGATCGCAGCACCGACCTGCTCCGGTGACAGCTTGAGGTCGGTGAGGAGGAAGAAGTAGCTGGTGAAGGCCAGGCCGCAGAGCAGGCCCTGCGACAGGTTCATGGAAGCGAAGGTGGCGTAGCGCCAGGCGGGACTGCGGCTGAGGTAGATCGTCATCCCGCGCCCGTGGCCGTCCGGACGCCATTTTTATGATTCTTCGGTGTGATCAGTGGGTGCAGTGCAATCAATGAGAGCGGATCGGGCCGCAGAGACGCAGAGAAGCAGAGTCGAGAGGCCCCTGTTCTTATCTTCCTATTCGTCTATGCGGCGCTGCGGCAAGACTATATC
>JANPIY010000852.1:0-2911 GCA_031425255.1 Planctomycetota bacterium | reverse complement strand
CCGGCACGCTGCTGGTCAGCGGCTCGACCGCCGCGGCCAGCGCAGTGACAGTGGCCAGTGGCCGGACTCTGGGTGGGAACGGGACGGTGGCCGGCACGGTGACCCTGAGCGCCGGCGGCACGCTCGCGCCCGGTGTGGGGGGGACCACCATCGGCACCCTGGCCACGGGCGCGGTGACCTGCGACGCGACCTCGACCTACAGCGTCGATCTCAACGGTACCGGCCCGACGGCGGACCGCATCACTTCCAGCGGCGCCTTCGGGTGCGCCGGCACGCTGACCGTGGCGAGCATCGCGAACGCGGCGACGACCCGGGTCTACACCATCGCCAGCGGCACCTCGGTCACCGGCACCTTCGCCGGCCTGGTGAATGGCGCGACGTTTTTCCAGCAGGGCCGGACCTTTCAGATCGCCTATACCGCCACCACGGTGACCTTGACCGATATGCCCCAGCGAACCTGGGATGGTGGCGGCGCTGACAACAACTGGACGACGGCGGCGAATTGGGATACCGACGTGCTGCCGATCGCCGGCGACGCCTTGATCTTCGCTGGCAGCACCCGGCCCACGCCGAACAACGACTTCGCCGCCGACACCAGCTTCGCCAGCATCTCCTTCGCATCCGGAGCGGCGGCGTTCACATTGGGCGGCAACCGCCTGACGCTGGCGGGGAACGTCACCAACAGCAGCGTCACCGGACAGTCGATCACCCTGGCGATGGTCATGGCGGCAACGCGGACCTTTAGTACGGCGAGCGGTGCCTTGTCCGTCGTCGGCGTGCTGAGCGGCGCCGGCGGCCTGACTAAGAGCAGCGCGGGAACGCTGACGCTCAGCGGCGCCAACACCTACTCCGGCAACACTACGGTCAGCGCCGGCACCCTGGCCAACGGCGCGGCCGGCGTGATCGCTGACACCAGCGCCGTCACCGTCTCGTCGGGCGCGACCTGGAATCTCGCCGGCTTCACTGAGACGGTGGGCTCGGTTGCCGGCGCCGGCGCCATCACTCTGGGAGCGGCGGCGCTCACCGCTGGTGGCGACAACAGCTCGACGACCTGGAGCGGTGCCACCAGCGGTGGCGGGTCACTGACCAAGGCCGGATCCGGCACGCTGATCATCGCCAGCGCCAATACCTATACCGGCGGCACGACCATCAGCGCCGGCACGGTGCAGCTCGGCACCGGTACCGTCGGCACCGAGAACCAGGCGGCCCTGGGCACGGGCGCCGTCACCATCACCACCGGGGCGATGCTCTGGCTCAATCCGGGAGTCACCGCGACCACCTATTCCCTGGCGAACTCCTTCGTCCTCGATGGCGGCACCATCCGCTGCGAGGACGGCAAGCAGCGACTCGCCACCGGTGGCGGCGCGACGTTCGCCGTGGGCAGCAATGGCGGGACCATCGAAGGGACCTGGAACAACAAGGACGTCGCCATCGATGGCATCCTGAGCGGCACCGCGACCCTGCTGGCGGTCCATAACCCCGTCACCACCGGAGCTGGCTACGCCTTTTTTCTCACCAACAACGCCAATACCTTCTCGGGAACCGTCCAGGTCGGCAATGCCATCGATATCGACATGTATCTCGCGCTCTCCGCGCCAAATGCGCTGCAGTTCGGCCGCGTGCTGCTGGTCAATCCCGCGACCCGCACCAGCTTCCTGGCGACCGACAGCCCTGGCGGGACCAACACCATCCGCGAGCTGGCCGGCACCGCCGGACAGGCCTATGGCTGGTATGCGAACAACTTCACGCTCGCCGTCAATTCCAGCACCGACTCCTCATTCGGCGGCGTCATCGCCGGTACCCCTGGGACGCTGGCGTTCACCAAGCAAGGCACCTCGGTGGTCACCTTGTCCGGGGCCAACACCTATACGGGTGCGACGACCGTCAGTGCCGGCACCCTGCGGATCACCGGTTCGACGGTGGCGGCCAGCGCGGTGACGGTGGCGAGCGGCGCGACGCTCGGCGGCAGCGGGACGGTGGCGGGGACGGTCGCCCTGCAGGCAGGCTCTACCCTCGCCCCGGGCACCGGCGGAACGACTATCAACACCCTGAATACCGGCGCGGTGACCTGCAATGCGACCTCGACGTACAGCGTGGACCTCGACGGCACCGGCCCGACGGCTGATCGTATCACCTCCAGCGGCGCCTTCGCCTGCGCCGGCACGCTGACGGTGGCGAGCATCGCGAACGCGGCGATCGGCAGGGTCTACACCATCGCCAGTGGGACGTCGGTGACGGGAACCTTCGCGGGGCTGGTGAGCGGGGCGATGTTCATCCAACAGGGACGCACCTTCCAGATCGCCTATACCGCCACCACCGTGACGCTCACCGACGTGGTGCATCCGACCACGCGCACCTGGGACGGCGGCGGCACCGACAACAACTGGAGCACGGCGGCAAACTGGGACAACGATATGGCGCTGATTGCCGGCAACGACCTGGTGTTCGCCGGCGGCACACGGCTGACGCCGACCAACGACTTCCCGGTCGACACCTCCTTCGCCTCGATCACCTTCGACGCGACCGCGGGTGCGTTCGTCATCGGCGGCAATCGCATCACGCTGAGCGGCGCCATCACCAACAACGATGGCGATGCGCAGCGCATCGACTTGGCGATGGTCATCGCTGGCACCCGCACCGTTGCCTGCACCTCCGGGCAGATCGTCCTCGGCGGCGTCATCAGCGGCGCAGGGGGGATCACCCAGAGCGGCAACCCATTGACGCTGATCGAGGACAACACCTATACCGGCGACACGACCGTCAGCGGCCTCCTGCGTATCGGCAACGGTGGAACCACCGGCAACCTGTCGGGTAATCTCGTGAACAACGCCCTGGTGCTCTTCAATCGCTCCGACGATGCGACCTTCAGTCAGCTCATCTCCGGAACCGGTGACATCCAGCGGGTCGGTGC
>JANPIY010000851.1:0-15847 GCA_031425255.1 Planctomycetota bacterium | reverse complement strand
GCTCATGACCACCTACCGGTTCGTCACCCAGGCCAAAGAAGGAAGTGATCAGGGCACCCTGTTCGCACTCTATCCCCACCAGTGGAAATACGCGACCAGCAGCGTGAGCGACCAGACCTACGGCTCAGTGCGCGGCACGATGAAACTCGGCGCCGGCACGTCGTTCACCACCGCGGTCCCGATCCAGGGCGTGCTGCCGATGTTCCCCGCCGAAGGGGTGCAGGACCGTGCGCGCATGGTCGGCTATCTGCAGGCGGAGGCCGACAGGAAACCCGCCGGCTACGGTGACACCTACTGGGAAGGCAAACATCTTGGCAAACTGGCGAGCCTCAGCGGCATCGCCGAGGTCTGCGGAGAGACCGCGCTGCAGAAACAATTCATCGACGAGATCAAGCGCCGTCTGCAGGATTGGTTCACCGCCACGCCGGGCGAGGAATCGCCGGTCTTCTACTACAATGCCGCCTGGGGCTCACTTATCGGCAGCAAGCCGTCGTATGGCAGCGATCGGCCCTTGAACGACCACCACTTCCACTACGGCTACTTCATCCGTGCTGCGGGCGAGGTCGCGCGCGTCGACCCGGCCTGGGCCAAGGAGTGGGCCCCGATGGTGCAGATGATCATCCGCGACATCGCCTCGACCGACCGCAAAGACAAACTATTTCCCTACCTGCGCTGCTTCGACAAATACGCTGGCCATTCGTGGGCCTCCGGCGACGCCAACTTCGCTGATGGCAACAATCAGGAGTCGTCATCCGAAGCGCTCAATGCCTGGTACGGTCTGATGATGTGGGGCGCGGCCACGGGCGATATCGCGACGCGGGATGCAGGTCTGTTCCTCTTCAACACGGAACGCACGGCGGTCGAGGAATACTGGTTCGACGTCGCGGGCACCAACTATCCGAAGGAGTTCACCCAGGTCGCGCTCGGCATGGTGTGGGGTGGCAAGGGCGCTTTCAGCACGTGGTTCTCCGCCGACATCGATTGTATCCATGGCATCAACTGGCTCCCCTTCACGCCCGCGTCGATCGCCCTGGGCCGTCATCCCGCCTACGTGCAGAAGAACCACGACCGCATCGTCGAGCAGCGGGCGGGTGGCAAGGACTACAACAACGGCTGGGGCGACCTGGTGGCGATGTTCGGCGCGCTGAACGAGCCCGCCGTCGCAGCCAGCTACATCGATGCGACGCCGGCCTGCACGCTGGAGGGGGGCAACACCCACGCTTTCATGTACCACTGGATCTACACCCTCAACAACCTCGGCCGGAACGATGCGACGGTGACCGCGGACCATCCGTTGGTGAATGTGTTCGCCAAGGACGGCAAGAAGACCTACGTCGCCTACAACATGGAGGACCGACCGCTGACCGTGACGTTCTCCGACGGCACCACGCTGAGCGCCGCGCCGAGGAAACTGACGGTCAAACGCTGATCCCCGTGGTGTTAAGACCATGGAGGCACGCCTGACTGGTCACAAGACCAGCCAACCCGGTTGAGTCGTTCGTGGCTGCTCCCTAGACTCACCACGTGGAAGCCTCACCTCCAGCCCAACATCCTTGCCGTTTTGCGCCTCACCTCGTATCCCGAGCGGACAGGTATCGCACGATGCCACTTGTAACTTTACCTGCCGTGCTGCTGAAAAGCCTCCTGCCAGGGGGTCGCACCGCCGCACGGAGCGCGTTCCAGGCGACGCTGCTCTGCCTGGCCGTCGTTATGAGCGCGGGCGAGACTCCCGTGGCGACTTCCACCGCGGCGGTCGTCCACACCTTCGACACCCAGATCAAACCCCTCCTCGCCACCTACTGCGTCGGCTGCCACAACGCGAAGAATCTCAAGGGCGATCTCGACCTGTCGATCTACACCACCGGTACGGCAGCCCTGCCAAGGAAGGACATCTGGAAGGAGTGCGTCAAACGCATGCAGGCCGGAGAGATGCCGCCGGAGAAGGAGCGTAAGCAGCCGACCACGCAAGAGCGCGCGCAGGTGGCGGCATGGGTGCGGAGCCTCACCTCGCTGAGCCCGAAGGATCCCGGTCGCGGTGTGATGCGGCGGCTGTCGCAGGTGGAATACGCCAACACCCTGCGCGACCTGCTGGGGGTCGACCCGAGGGTCGCGGACCAGTTGCCGCACGATGTGGTCGGGGAGGGCTTCAATAGTTCGATCTCGCCCTTGCTGATGGAAAAATACCTGCTGGTCGCCGATGAGGTCCTCGATCAGCTGATCAAGCCGAATCAGCTCACCATCAGCTGGAAGGCTGGGCAACTCGACGCCATCCTCGGCGGCAAGCCGGACGCAGGTAAACCGGAGGGCAACGAGCGGCGTCTAACTGGTCCGAGCGAATTGACCACGATGATGTCGGCCCCCGTCAGTGGCACGTACACCATTCGCGTGCGTGCTGCCGCCGAGAAAGTGGCTGAAAAAACTGTCAGCAAGGAACCGGCCCGCTTGGCGGTACGTGTCGATGGCCACGTGGTAGGCGAGGTCAAGGTCACCGCAGCGCCGAAAAGCCCAGGGACATACTCCATCACCTGCAAGCTGGTCGCAGGACGATCACACCTGTCGGTGTTGTTGGTAAATCCCCTGGTGGAGGTCCAGGCGAGCACGGCGAAGAAACCTACGACGCCGGCGCAGCCAGTGCCGACCGAACGGCTTCCGCGGACGGTCATTGTCGACTCCCTGGAGGTCATCGGACCTCCAGGGGCGCTCCCAACAGAGACCCAACGTCGCTTGTTCGTCGTCATGCCGGGCAAGGACCTGAGCAAGCTCGACGCCGCCAAGCAGATCGCTGAATCCTTTGCCCGACGTGCCTTTCGCCGGCCTGTAACTGCGAACGAGATCGCGACGCTGTTGGCAGTCTTCAAGCTCGCTGATGATCAGGACGAAGTCTTCACCGAATCGGTGAAGCTGATGCTCAAGGCGGTGCTGGTGTCGCCAGCCTTTCTCTTCATCACGCCAGACGACGGTGGGCCAGGCGGATCTGCGACGGGTCCGAAAACAGACATCGTCCCGCTGGGTCAGCACCAACTGGCATCGCGCTTGTCCTACCTGTTCTGGGCGACGATGCCCGACGACGAGCTCAAAGCCCTGGCCGATGCGGGCAGACTGCACGATCATGCCATCATCGCCGCGCAGGTGCAGCGCCTGATCGCCGACCCACGTTCAGCCGCGGTCTTTCACGGTTTTGGCGCCACCTGGCTGGGTGTCGATAAGATAGATGAGCATGTAGTCAGCGAAAACAAATCAGCGATCCTGACCAAGGAACTTCGTCAGGCGATGTACGAAGAGCCAGCGATGATGTTCGATCTCATCCTGCGAGAGAACCGTAGTCTGATCGAATTGATCGACGCGGACTACACCTTCATGAATGGCCCATTGGCCAAGATCTACGGCATGGAGGCGACGGTGAAGGGGGCCAAGATGGTACGGGTTCAACTCGGCGATGCCAATCGTGGTGGTGTCTTGGCCATGCCAGGTGTGCTGACGGTCACCTCACAGGCGTCACGCACCAGTCCTTCCCAGCGAGGTTACTGGGTTTTGAAACAGATCCTGGGGCAGGCCCCACCGCCCCCTCCGATGAATGTGCCTGCGCTCGAACAGCAGAACACGGCGGCGAATTCTGATTTGAGCCAGCGTCAGCGCATGGAGCGCCACCGCACGGACCCGGCTTGTGTCGACTGTCATCGCACCCTCGATCCCATCGGCTTCGGTCTGGAAAACTTCGATGCCATCGGGCGGTGGCGGGACAAGGATGATGCGGGTGCACACGTGGACAGTTCGGGTGAGTTGCCTGGAAACCTGGTGTTTAGCAGCCCCAAGGAACTCAAACGGGTCATCGCCAACCGCAAAGATGACATCTGCCGTACGATGGTGGAGAAAGCCCTCGCCTACGCCCTGTGTCGGGGGCTTGACGGATATGATGACGTGGTCGCCAACGAGATCGCCGACGCCGTCGCCAAGGACGGTTACCGTTTCCAGACCCTGTGGTGCAAGATCGCCACCAGCTATCCATTCCTGCATCGCCGCATATCAAACTGAACACCTCACTTCACGGAGCACCCATGCGTCATCCCTGGCTCATCGATCGTCGCACCTGCCTGCGCGGACTTGGCGTGGCCCTCGCCCTGCCGTTGCTGGAGACCATGGGCTGGGCTGAAACGCCGCGCGCGGGGGGTGGCAAACCGCCCGTGCGCCTGGGTTTCATGTACAACGGCTGCGGAGTGAACACCAAGGAGTTCTGGCCGGCCGATCCCAAGACCTACCCGGCGGTACTACCACCCAGCTTCGAGCCACTACGCGCGGTCATCGATCAGTGCTTGGTATTGGGGGGGCTCAACAACGTCGGCCACACGCCGCTGAATGGCGCGGCGCATGCATTGGAACTGTCCACGTGGTTGACGGCAACCATTCCCAACCCCACCACGCGCGACATTATCAACATCGCGGTGTCGGCCGACCAGGTCGCGGCCGAACAATTGGGCATCTACACCGCGATACCGTCGTTGGAGGTCGGCCCATTCCGCAACGAAGCCTCCGGTCTCAATCAGGAAAACCTCACGAGTCGTTATTGGAGCACTGGAAATTTCCGCACGCCAACCCAACCCCTGCCAGTGGAAAACAATCCAACCGAAGTGTTCAAACGCCTGTTCGCCTCGCGTCAGTCGAAGCCCAAGAAGAAGGGCGGACCGGCGGTGGACTCCGCCAAGTTCGCTGCCGGCGCCGATGCAGCGTCCAGCGATGAGGAATCGCTGGATCGGAGCATGCTGGATCTGGTACAAGCTGGCGCCGGTGACCTGCGCAAACGCATCAGCATCAACGATCAGCGGCAACTGGACGACTATCTCGACAGTGTCCGTTCTCTGGAAAAACGCGTCGCCGCCATCGAACGCCAACAAGCCGAGACCGCTCGCTCAACGGTTGGCCAGGGCAAGGAGCGCGCCGTACCGCTGTTAGAGGTGAAGATCCCGCCGGGACAACTGAAGTGGAGCGACCACGTCAAGGTCATGGGCGATCTGCTCGTGCTGGCGTTCCAGGCTGACATCACCCGGGTTGGTACGCTCATTTCGACTCCGTCCCATATGGGAACCTACCCGGAACTCGATGTCGATCACCACCACAACAGCCACCACGAGAACAACCCGGCGAAGCTCGCCATCCTGGCCAAGATCGACCGCTTCAACCTTGAACAGTTCGCCTATGTGGTCGCGCGTATGAAGAGTATTCGCGAAGGCGGGGGCACGCTGCTCGATAATTGCATGTTCATGTGGGGCTCCGGCCTGGGCGACGGCAACGGTCATACCAATACCAACCTGCCGTGCATCGTTGCCGGTCGCGGCGGCGGTACCATTCGCACCGGCCGCTATGTCCAACGCTGCAATGGCGTCCATGCCGACCTGCTCACAGCGTTGCTCGCCCGTGCAGGCGTGAATCTCGCCAAACCCATCGGCAATGGCACCAAGCTGCTGCCGGATCTGGCCTGAGGGCGCCCCGTTCCCAGTGAGGTATGGTGACCTACGGTACGGCTTCACTCCCAGGATCTGCTCATGAAGGATGGCGCTCAGGACCAGCTGTTTTCCACCTGGCTCCACCGCCGGGATGCGGCTGCGTTTCGCGCGCTGTGCGAACGTCATGCACCGGTGGTCCACGCCGCTTGTGCCCGGCTGGGTGCGCCGGATGCCGATGAAGCCGCGCAGGCGGTGTTCATCGTGCTGGCGCAGCGACCGCAGGCGGTCGGCGACCCCACCCGTCTGGTCGGCTGGTTGCTGGGCACCGCCCGGCGCGTGGTGGCCAATCAACGGCGGGGCGAAGAACGTCGGCGTCGGCACGAACAGGAGGCCGCCATGGAGCATGCCCGACAACGAGCCGAGGAAGTCGACCCCGCATGGGCGGCCGCGCGGCCATTGCTCGACGAGGCCTTGGCCAGCCTCAGCGCGGCCCGGCGCGAAGCGATGGTGCGCTTCTATCTCGAAGGCCGTCCCCAGGCCGTGGTGGCACGCGAACTCGGCTGTTCGGTCGATGCGGTCAAGACCCGGGTCCATGAAAGCATCGCCCTGCTGCGACGCTGGTTCGCCCGTCGCGGTGTGACCTTGGGCATGTCCGCATTGGCTGCGGGCCTGACCAGCGAAGCCAGCGCCGCGAACCAGGCACTGGTCATCGCCTGCACCAAGGCCGGATTGACGCCCACCGCCACGCCGGCGGCCGCGGCGCTCGCCAACGGGGTGATGCCGTTCATGGCGATCCCGTTCATGGCCGTCACCGCTGCGGCAGCGGTGATCGTGGGCTCCGGCCTCGCCGCGGCACTGGCGTGGGGCTTGAACCGCGAGCCAGCACTGCCGGTGGGTGGACCTGGATCCACCGTCGAGGCTGCCGCCACGCCGGAGCTGGTCCCGCCGCCCGGGGCATTGAATGCCCGGACGTTCTGGTTTGGCAACACCTGGGGCAACTCCGGCGACAGTGCTCGCCGCGACGGCACCTGGATGCAGATGACGGTCGACGATGTCGCGGTCGCCGGTGGACGCATCTATGCCATTTCCAGTTGGGACCAGTCCGCCAGCGAAGCCGGCATCTACTCCACCACCGGCAACAAGGTCGGCATGGTCGGCGGCGCCGATTACGCGAATGAGTTCCATGAAAATGGATATGCCGGCGGTCGAGCCGTTGCCGCCGATGCCACCCATGTCTTCTACGCCATGGGCCGGGTCGATCCCACGGACAAGAACAGCATGTACGGCGGCATCGCTCGCTACACCCGCGACGGCAAGGTCGCCGGATGGGAAGGAGCCGTCGAGCGCAATCGTCTGGCGCTCTTGCCAGGGTCGAAGATCACGCCACCCGGGCTCGCCGTCCATGCGGGCACGCTGTATGTCAGCGACCCGCTCTCGGAGCGCATCCGCTGTTTCGACACCAGGACCATGGCCGAAATCCCAGGGTTCCCCTGCGCACACCCAGGCCGTCTAGCGGTCGATGCAGCGGCGCCGCACGACCTCTGGGTGATCGACACGCTGGCGAACCGGGTCCGCCGCATCGGTCGCGACGGCACCGACCGCGGAGTGACCATCCGGGATTGCCGCCAACCCGTAGCCCTGTGCATCGATGTGCGCAGTGGTGACCTGCTGGTCGCCGATGGCTCCCCGGATCGCCAGCAGATCCGCCGATACCACGCCGCCTCCGGCGAACCGGTGGTTGGCGGCCACTTCGGCCGGCCCATCTATACGGGAACGGTTCCTGGCAAGGTCGTGGCGGGGAGTTTCTACCGCATCACCGGCATCCAGACCGACGGCGACGGCGGCCTCTACGTTTCGAGTTGGGATTACGGCGCCAAACTCTCGAAATTCGATCACCAGCGCCAGCTGGAGTGGGTCAGGCAGGCGAGCGAATTCGTGTCGTGCGGCGATGCCGACCCTGGGGCCGAGACCTCGGTCTTCACCGCCGGTCACCGTTACGTCATCGATTACACCAAGCCCCCTGGGGCGGGATGGACCGACGCCGCGGTCACGCTGGATCCACAGCGTTTTCCTGATGACCATCGCCTGCGCCAGCCCTGGCTGGCGGTGCGGATGCTGCGCCTGGAAGGCAAGCCGGTGATGCTGGCCAAGGAGCAGATGCACAGCGAACTCTTTTTCTGGCGTTTCGAGGGCGAGATCGCGATCCCCGCCATGATGTACTGGCCGAGGGGCAGCGCGGATCCCGCCTATCCGCCAGGGCATCCCGAGGGCCCGTTCCTATGGCAGGATGCCAACGGCGATGGACGCATACAGGGCGATGAATACCGCACGGCGCCGGCGGGCGGCCAGTGCATGACGGTGGATGCCGCGGGCACTATCTGGCTCAACCGGCACGACTGGTCCGCTGAGCGAGCCACCATCGCGCGTCTCGCCTTCACCGGACTTAGTCAGCGCGGCGTGCCGACCTGGGCCATCACCCCGGACCTCGAGCGCCCCTTGCCGCGTGGCAGCGGCATCCGCCATCTATCGAAGATGTTTTACGATGCGGCACGCGACCGCATGTACCTCGGCGTGTGGACCTCCAGCCATCCGCATCCGAATCGCGGGTGGGAACAGATGGAGGCCGGCGCCGAATTGCAGCGTTTCGATTCCTGGAGCATCCGACCGACGCTGGCGTGGAAGACCTCGATGATCCCACCGGAAGGAATCATCAACTGGCACTCGCCCAAAGCCTGGAGTTTCGAGGCGGATCACGTCTTCCTCGGTTCGGTATGGCGCCAAGAGCAGTCCGCCGTCGATGTGATCCGCTTGTCCGACGGCAAGCGTGAGGGGCGCCTGCTGCCCACCGGTGATATCGGCGGCACCACTGGATGGCTAGACATGAATGACGGCCTCCAGTCGCATCGTCGTCGAGATGGTACCTACGTGGTCTTCCTGGAAGAGCACACGCGCGCGAAGGGGGTCTATTTCCAATGGCGCCCCGAGTAACCTGAGCCGCACTCGCGGAATGTCGCGGAGCGGCATGCCGCAGCGCGCCGACGTATCCAAGACGGACCCATGGGACGGATATCCGGGGACACGCTGGAATTCCCGCTGTCCAGGGGTCCTCAACGGCTTAGTCACTGAAGCATGAAAACCATCATGCTCCCGGTGTTTGTCCTGTTCAGCGTTCTCAGCGGCACCGCCGTGAACGTGCAAGCGGCGGTCAACTCCGCTGCCGTGCCGACCAACCGCGGGACCGACGAGTACCACCAGCAGATGAATGCCATCGCCCGCAAGGGCGACATCGACCTGCTGTTCGTGGGCGACTCGATCACCATGGGCTGGCGTGGGGATGGCAGGCGGGTCTGGGATGAACGGTTCGCCCCGCTCAAGGCCGCCAACTTCGGGCTCGGAGGCGACAAGACCGAGCACGTCCTCTGGCGCCTGCAGAATGGCAATCTCGACGGGATCACACCCAAGGTCGTGGTTATGCTCATCGGCACCAACAACGTCGGTCGTGTCACGTCCGAGGAGTTGGCCGAGGGGATCACGGCGAATGTCCGGGAGATCACCAAGCGTCTGCCCGCCACCAAGGTGATCCTGATGGGGTTGCTGCCACGCGGAGAGACCCCGGATCACCCGCATCGGCTGCAGGTCATCGAAGTGAATGGCCTGATCGCCAAGCTGCACGACGACAAACAGGTTTTCTATAGCGACGTGGGCCAGAAAATGATGCGGGCCGACGGCAGCATTTCCACGGATGCGATGCCCGACCTCCTGCATCTGAATGATCGCGGATATCAGATCTGGGCCGACGGCATCAAGGATCTGCTGGCTGGGCTGATGAAGTGAGTGCGGGGGGCGGGAGGGGAACCTCGACCCCGAGTGCTCCACCTCTCAACGGCGGAGTGACGGCGGCCCACCCGTCAGTTGGCGAAAGACCCGGGCGAAATACGCCGGATCGCGGTAGCCGACCGCCGCGGCGACGCCCGCGACCGTAGCCCCAGGAGCGCTGAGCAGTTCCTTGGCACGCTCGACCCGCGCCAGCATCAGGTAGCGCACCGGCGGCAGGCCGAAGGTGCGGGTGAAAGCGCGGCAGAGATGTTCGTAGCTGTGACCCAGGTTCTGCAGTTCCGTGCGCAGCGTGCGTTCATCCAGGCCCCCCTTGTCGAGGCGATCCTTCACCATCTGGGCCAGCTCGGCGCTGCGCTCGGGGCGGGCGTGTGTCCGGGTCGGGAGGCATAACGCGAGCAGCAGTTCCAAGGTCAGCACGCGCACGCCATCGCGATCGTGGCCCCGCCATGCGGCGGTGATGCGTTGCGCCAAGGTGGCTGCGCGGGCGGGTGCGGCCGCCACGAGCGTGTTGCCCAGCAGGTGGGCCGGCACGAACGCCGGAGCCGCGCGTTGCTGCTCGCTGGGCGGGCGATCGGGCAGGTAGCGGAACATCTTCCCGGCCGGCAACGGTCCGTGGACCTGCCAATCGAAATGGATGCAGTGACGGGTGATGGGTCCCTCGGTGACCCTGGTCACATGCGGAACACCAGGGGGTACGATGACGAACGTGCCGGCCGGCAGATCGCATACCCGATCACCGAGCTCGATCACGCAGCGACCGCGCGACACCAGGACCAGCTCGTGATCGATCAGCACGCGCGCTGGTTCGACCGTGCCGGTGCGCCACGTGCCGCTCCAGACGATATGCACCTGCGGGTTGAGCCAGTCGCGCCACTCATCGTCAGTCATGGGGCGCATGATCATTTCCGTCCTGGGGCGATCAACTCCCGCTGCTCGACGTCCGACGCGCCGCTGGCTATCAACGGAGTTCCGGTGCCCACGCAGGACCCGCACCATCATTTCCGTCCGAGGTTCCCCCATGCCCATGCCGTCGCATCTGTCGTGCTTCCCGCTGCTGACCGGTCTGCTCCTGGTCATGGGCTCCTCCTGGTGCATGGGCGAAGACCAGCTCTTCGTGACCGATGTCCCTTTATTGGCGCTACGTTCTGGCACGTCCGCTGGCGAGGCCGCGGCGGAGGTGACGGTCGGCGGCGACAGCGATGCCGTCGCGGTGCTGCGCCTGGACCGCGCGTACCTCGAGCGCCTCCTGGTGGAGCCGGGTGATCTCGAGTCCGCGGTGGTGCGGCTCAAGGCGGCGACCCTCACGGGGAATACCACCGGGGCGGTCATCAACGTGTATGCGCTCCCGGTCAGCGTGGACAGTGGCACGGGGGACGATGAGCGGAGAAAAGAGCTCAGCAGACCGGTGGCCAGCATCCCGCTGTCCGATCCGATACCCGGCAATCGCCTGGTGCTGCCCGGCCTGGCCGGAGCGATCACCGATGCGCTCGCTCGAGGATCCGAACCCATCGAATTGCGCCTCAGCATGGCATCGTCCGCGCTGCCCAGACCGCGGCTGGTGCTGGCGGGCACGTCGGTCAGCAGCCAACGGCAGCGCCCGCACCTGCGGGTCGGCATCACCCGTCGCCCCAAGACCGACCTGTATGCGTGGGAGGTGAAGCCGAGCACGGGCACCTGGGTCACCGATCGTGGAGGTGAACTGGACTACGGTGGCAAGCCGTTGCGGGTGTGGGGGGCGGTGGCGATCGGCGAGGGTGAGGCCTATGTGCAGCGCATGGCGAAGATGGGATTCAATGGTGCGCGGATGTGGGGACTGGGTGCGGACATCTATAGCGCCGCCGATGGTGCCAAGGGCATCCTGCGACCCACCGCCAAGGGGGATGGCTCGGCGCTCGATCGCTTCGATCGCAATTTCTCCTACTTCCGTGCCAACGGCATGTTCGTCATGAGCACCATGCTGATGGGTCAGGGTCAAACCGGAGGCGAGGTCGCGTCCGGCTGGTGTCTGCCAGGGATCTTCGCTGACGACTCCTTCATCGCCGGCGGCGCTGACTGGACGGCGTGGAAACAGGCGATGATGGCCAAGGACGCGCCGCGCCAGTTCTTCCATTTCGTCGACGAACGCCTGCAGACCGTGCGCAAGACGTGGGCGACCAACATTTTGAATCACGTCAATCCGTACACCGGGCGGCGCTACGCCGAAGAGGAATCGATCTCGACCTTCGAGGTCGCCAATGAGAACGCCTTCGTCACCACGGTGCTCAATCAGGGCACCGCCAAGTGGCCGGAGTATTTCCGCGCCAAACTCCAACGCCGCTGGCAGACCTGGCTGACGGCACGTCATGGGGATGAGGCTGGTGTGGCGCGGGCCTGGGGACGATTGGAAAAGGGCGAGTCGCTTACCGCCGGCAGCATCGCGCTGGCTCCCACCAGCGGCGGTCGCACCCGCTACCCGGCGGCCCGCGCGAGCGATTTCGTGCGCTTCATCCTCGAGACAGCCGACGCCTTCAATCAGGATTTCCGCGCGCACTGCCGGGCGCTGGCGCCGCCAGGAACCGGGGTCGCGGTGATCCCCTTCTCCTTCGACACCCAGTACCTGCCATCGACCCAGTGGACCTACAACATCAGTCAGGGCGACGTGCAGAACTTCGGGATGTACTTCTGGGACATGGCCAACACGGCGGGCAACCGCGCCATGTACGTCATGGATAGCTGCACGGTGGAAGGAAAACTCACCGCGATCTACGAAACCAACTCCGGGCGCCCAGGCCCGTGGCGTGCCCAAGGACCTTTGCGCATGGCTGCCTTCGCCAGCCAGCAGGGCTGGGATGCGATCTACTTCCACCTCTGGGAAGGAACTCCCGCCGACGAGCGCGGCGAGGAAGCGTTCCTGACCCTGCCGCTGCCGTACGGCAGCCTCGATCACATCTGGACCTCCACCCATGACGCGTGCGATCCCGTCAAATGCTCCGCCTTCGCCATCGCTGGCGAGATATTCCGCTCACGTGCCATTCCCACCTGTCCGAGGCCGACGCGCTATCGCCTCGGGGGACGCGGCATCTTCAGCTACGACCACACCTTCATCGGCCAGGCCGACGCGGCGTTCTCGCGTGGCAGTCGTCTGGTGTTCGAAGCGCAGGCCGACCATGCGTTGGAGGTGGAGCACGCACCCCAGAAAGCTCCGACCATCGAGCAACTGCTCGACAGCGATGTGGCCCGCGGGGGAGTCCTGTGGGATCAGGAGCATGGGCGGCTGATCATCGATACTCCCCAGGCCAAAGCCTACCTCGGCAAGGCGGTCGCGTCTTACACCTTCAAGGACGGGATCGTGCTGAGCGGATTCACCACCTCGCACATCGTCTTCGCGCTTGCCAGTGCGGACGGCAGACCGCTGGTCGGTGCCGATCCCGCCCGACGGGTCCAGCTCATCGCCGTCCTGGACGCCAAGAACACCGGCCTCGATATCGATTGGAACGCGCGCGGTGGCCCCGACGAACTGATCAAGGCGCGCCGGCATGGCGGCCATGCTCCGGTGATGGTGGACCGCGTCGGCTGCACCGTGTCCTTCCCCGCGCGCCTGGACGGCGACGTGACCGGCTATGACTTTGCGCGACGGCCCGTGCTGAAACGCGCGCTGGCGGGCAACGTGCTGCGCATCGCGCCGCAGAATTTCTACCTGCAGGTACTGGACATCGCCAGACACGGCGCCGCCATGGCAGCGGTCTCCGATCCGTCACCCGGCGTCACGGCAGGAAGCGGGGAGTCCGGGGTGGCGGCGGCACTGACCTCGGGTGCTCCCCAGGCGTGGCATCCGCTGCCTGGCGTGGCGTGGTCGCAGAGCCCGACCGCAGTGCTGGAGATCCTCAATCGTGTCCGTCCCGGCAGCGCCGATTCCACCGGCACCAATGCGCAGGAGGTGGTGATCTCCGCACGTGACATCACGGCGCTGATGGAGCGCACCGCGAGCGCCGACCTCACCTTTTCCAAAGGGCGCATGCAGCAGGTGCGCCTGACCTTGGTGCAGCCACCGCCGCTCAGCGAGGTGATCGCCCATTTCACCACGTCCTTCGGGGCACCCAGCGAACAGCAGCTGGTCACCGTCGCCTCCGATACCAGCCGGGTACGCTGGCAGACCGATCGCGGCGGACCGCTGTCGATCACCGTGACCGAGACCCAAGGCGTGGTGCGCGTGCTGTATGAACCCCGCTGATCCCTCGGAGCGCTCCATGATCACACGTTCCCTCGCCTGTTGCCTGCTGATCACCGTTGCACTGGCCATGCCCGCGGTCGAGGTGCCGCTCGATCGCCTCGGAGAACAGGCGGTCGCGACCGACCTGGGTGCCATCGAACTGCAAGCGTGGTTTGCCAAGGACGGCTTTCCCGATCTCGACCGCTCGTCCCCGTTGGAGGCGAAGGAGCGGAACCAGGCCAAGCCCGACACCAAACCTGCGAGATCGTGGCAGACACCTGGCGGCGGCGCATCCCTGGCGATCAGCGAGCAAGCATTGGAATTCGGATCACGTGGACGCAACGACTACGGAGAACGCTTCGGGTGGCTGCCGGCAGTGAGCTTCACTCCCACCACCGCGGGCACCTTCGCCCTCACCGGTACCCTCACACTCCGTGGCGGCGGTCAGGGCGATGGTCTCATCGCCTGGTCGGTCTTCCGCCTGCTGCGGATGCCCGGAGAACCGCCTGAAGTAGCGGTGGTCCTCCACCAACGACTCGATCGCGGAGTCACCCTCGACCTCGCCACGCTGCCGGAACTACGAGCCATCAAGGTCGCAGCAGGGGAAGCGCTGCTGCTCGCCGTCTGGCGCCCAGCATGGCATCACTGGGGGAGTGGGAGATTGAGTGGATTTGGCATCGCGAAGGTGCCCTGACGTTTCGGTGCGTGATTCCACTCGTCTGTCAGCTGACAGCTATTCGCGAAGACCACGGGCAGATCAACCGCAGAGGACGCAGAGGGCGCAGAGCCCGGCATTTCATTTCTGCGTCCCTTCCGTCCTCCTCGCTTCGATCCACTGCGAGCGTCGCTACAGGAGGATCACGGAGACGGCAAAGCGAGCATCCCGAAAGTAGTGAGGCGAAAACTCGTGGGACACGTTCCGAGCGACGTTCACGTCTGGTACAACAACGTCGGCCGCAAGGAATCGATAGGTACGGTGAACGCGATTCTCCGATGTAAATGGGCTGGACTCAGCCCGTGGCGGTGTTGCGTCGCGTTTCCCACCTAAACCATGATCTCATGCAGAACATCTCCGAGCGCGATATAGTAAGAGACCTGATCCAGATCATCGCCAAGCGCCTATCCCGCGACCCGCATTCCATCACTTCAGATAGCCATCTGGTTGAAGACCTTGGCTGCGACAGCCTGGAACTTGTGGAACTGGTGATGGACATCGAAGACCGTTTCTCTGTGAAGCTCCCTGCCAGTCTTCGGGAGGACATCTTCAGGGCTGGAACCGTACGCTGGTTCGCTGCGCTGGTCATGCAGGCGGCACAGGAGACGGAGTCACGCCTGGTGCAAGGTTCACCGCGATCGTCACCGGTGATGGCGGCTCCTTTGGCAGAGTGGACACAATTTGTCGAGGAACCGGTCACCTTGGATGGTGGCCCCTTGTATGAACCCATTCGAGGCACCTCTGACGGGTGCAAGGTATTGCGACGGCGCACGGACGGCATGCTCTGTATCGAAGTTCCGTCACGACAGACTGGTGGCGCTGGCGCTTTCTTACTTGATCGCGAGCCGGTCTCAGCGGGTGCCTACGCACGTTTCCTGACGGCGATATCTCCAGTTCCTGAACAAATCCTTGAGGAATGGGTGCTGCTGCCGAACGCTGACGGACGGGGCGTGCACATCCCTATAGAACGGCATGGGGAGAAGTGGCTGGCAAAAGCTGGATGTACGCAGTTGCCGATGTGGCTGGTGAGCTGGTATGGAGCCAATGCCTACAGCCTTTGGGCGCACCGTCATGACTGGCGCACCTATCGAGAGAGCAGTTCGATCACGCTTGAACAGCCGGAGCCGAGCGCGCCGTCAGCCGTCGACGCAAATCTAAAGGCCAGCTTCCTGGTGTCGGAAGCCGAGTGGGAACGGGCTGCACGGGGCGACGATCAGAGGACCTGGCCATGGGGGAATGACGAGCCGACCGAGGCTCGGGCGTGTCTTGCTCAGCATCGGCGTGGGCAGAGGTATGCCGCGGCTGGTGACATCCCAGCGGCTCCGGTCCACCAACGGCTCGGCGTCGGGCCATACGGGCATCACCATCTTTCCGGGAACGTCTGGAACTGGTGTCGAGATGCGTTCGAGCCGATTCCCGACAAGCCTGATCGACCACTGCACGGGACCACTGCTCGATGGCGCACTGAAAAAGGTGGCAGCTGGCTGAGCCCGACGGAACTGGGGCAGATCTCATTCCGGCGCGGGCGATCGCCCGCTGTTCGTGGTCGATGCCTTGGCTTTCGTTGCTCACACCGGGAAGCGATCTGACAACGTCTCGGCGCGGATGGTGGGCCAAAAGAAAACCCTGCCGCAAGGATCACTCGTGGCAGAGTTATGGTTGGGGTGC
>JANPIY010000850.1:0-1795 GCA_031425255.1 Planctomycetota bacterium | reverse complement strand
AGCCTGGCACGTGAGGGAGGGTCTGGCACAGCCGTCCCAGTGTTGTCTGTCGAGGTGGATGACCTCGACGCGACCTATGTCCATGCTCGCGCGATGGGTGCACCGATTGCCTACGGTCCCGTCGCCGAACCCTGGGGAGTTCGCAGGTTCTATCTGCGCGACCCCGCCGGAAACCTCGTCAATGTCCTGTCGCACGCTGCCTGAATGCGGAGCATCCGATGACCTATACCCCCACCGCCTACAACCCCTACGACTTTGCCAACCGCCGTCACATCGGCCCCTCGCCGTCCGAGATGGAGGCGATGCTGAAGGCCGTGGGGGTCGGCTCGCTGGAGGAGTTGATCGACCAGACGGTTCCCGCCTCGATCCGGCAGAAGGCGGCGCTGACTTGGGCGCCGCTGGCCGAACACGAGCTTCTGGCGAAGATGGAGGAGGTGGGACGGAAGAACCGGGTGATGACCTCGCTGATCGGGCAGGGGTATTACGGCACGGTCACGCCGCCTGCGATTCAGCGGAACATCCTGGAAAATCCCGCGTGGTACACCGCTTATACGCCCTATCAGCCTGAAATTGCGCAAGGGCGGCTCGAGGCGCTTCTGAACTATCAGACCATGGTCTGCGACCTGACCGGCCTGCCTGTCGCCAATGCGAGCCTTCTGGACGAGGCGACGGCGGCGGCGGAGGCAATGACCATGGCCGAACGCTCGGCCAAGTCGAAGGCGCGCGGCTTCTTTGTCGATCACGGCTGCCATCCGCAGACCATCGGCGTGATCCGCACCCGGGCGCTGCCGTTGGGGATCGAGGTGATCGTGGGGGCGCCCGAGGATTTGAAGCCCGAGGCGGTGTTCGGCGCGATTTTCCAGTATCCGGGCACCTTTGGCCATGTGCGCGACTTCTCGGCCGAAATCGCGGCGCTGCATGGCGCGAAGGCTGTTGCGATTGTCGCGACCGACCTCTTGGCGCTAACCATGCTGAAGGAACCGGGCGCGATGGGGGCGGATATCGCCGTCGGCTCGAGCCAGCGCTTTGGCGTGCCGATGGGCTACGGCGGCCCGCATGCGGCCTTCATGTCCTGCCGGGACGAGTTGAAGCGGTCGATGCCCGGGCGGATCGTCGGGGTTTCCATCGACTCGCGCGGCAACAAGGCTTATCGGCTGTCGCTGCAGACGCGCGAGCAGCATATCCGGCGCGAGAAGGCCACGTCGAACGTCTGCACGGCGCAGGCGCTACTGGCGGTGATGGCGTCGTTCTACGCGGTGTTCCACGGGCCGCTTGGCCTGCGCGCCATTGCCGAGCGGGTGCATTTCCTGACCAACCGTCTGGCCCGGTCGCTGAAGGCGGCGGGGGCGAAGGTGAGCCCCAAGGCGTTCTTCGACACGATCACGGTGGAGGTCGGCGTGGGGCAGGCGGGCATTCTTGCCGCCGCGCGGGCCGAGGGGCTGAACTTCCGCAAGATCGGCAATGACCGGGTCGGCATCGCGCTGGACGAGACGACGGATGAGAAGGTGCTGATCCGGGTCTTGCGTGCCTTCGGCATTCAGGGTGTGCCACCGCATCGCGCGAGCCTTGGTTTTCCCGAGGCGCTGCTGCGCACGACCGACTACCTCACCCACCCTGTCTTTCACATGAACCGCGCGGAATCCGAGATGATGCGCTACATGCGCCGCCTGTCGGACCGTGACCTTGCGCTGGACCGCGCGATGATCCCGCTTGGGTCCTGCACAATGAAACTAAACGCGGCAGCCGAGATGATGCCAATCACCTGGCCGGAGTTTGGCTCGCTTCACCCCTTTGC
>JANPIY010000849.1:0-1574 GCA_031425255.1 Planctomycetota bacterium | reverse complement strand
GCGGCCTTCAATGATTACACCCTCACCGGCGTGGTGCGTGGCGACCTCGCCGAGCTGACCATGGCCGGCACCATCACCGGGCTGGGGACGGAGTGGGCGACGGTGGCCCTGCCGCCGACCCTCGGTATCAGCGCCTTCACGCCTGGGGACGCCGGCCTGATGGTGGAGCGCACCGCCACCGCCCTGGTGCTGCACGTGCGCGGCGCCGGCCAGCACCGCTTCACCGCCACCGTCGCGGCAGCCGTGACCGGCGATGCCGCCGGGCGCCGCTCGTTGACCCTGGCCCTGCCCGCTGCGGCCGCCGGGCGTCTCGATCTGCTGGTGCCGCAGGCCGACGCCGCACTCAGCGTCACCCCCGCGGTCGCCGCCACCACCACGCCGGCGAGCGGCGGCACCCGTCTGATGGCGGTGCTCGGTGGCACCGCGCAGGTGCAGATCGGCTGGCAGCCGCCCGCCGAGGTCGCCACTGGCGAGACCGTCATCCTCAGCGATGGCGAGATCCGTCTGACCGTCGGCGAACGCAGCCTGCGTTACGATGCGGCGCTCGCGCTCACCATCCTGCGCCGACCGCTCGACACCGTAAAGATCAGTCTGCCCGCCGACACCCAGGTGCTGGCGGTCGAGGGCAAGGACGTGCGCACCTGGGAGCGCACCGTCGCCGCCGATGGCACCGCGACGCTCGCCATCGCCCTGCACCAGCCGGTACTCGGCGCGTATGCGCTGCAGGTGCGCATGGAGCGCGCGCTCGATGGTCTCGCCCCAGGAGCCAGCCGCACGGTGGCGGTAGCGTGGCCGGCGGTGCAGGGCGCGGTGCGTGCCACCGGCCGCATCGCTGTGGTCCAGGGCGAGGGCCTGCTGGCGGCGATGGAGGTCGCCAGCGGACTCGGCCAGATCGATCCGGGTGATACCCGGACCGGCGACGCGGCAGTGGCGGCCTACCGTTTCCACGCCGCGCCGCCGCCCGCGCAGCTCCTCATCACCCGCCTGGCGAGTGATCTGCGCGCCGGCGTCCATCAGCTCGTGCGCCTCGGTCGCGAAGAGGATCTCATCGCCGTGGTGCTCGACCTCGATGTGCGCAAGGCCGGCATCTTCGCCCTCGCCCTGGAGGTACCGGCGGCCTGGGAGCTGGTCGACACCAGCGGCCTGCCGCTCGACGACGCGCGCCTGGCGCCGGCGAATGGCGCGCTGCGCCGCCTCGATCTCGCGCTGCGCGGACGTCTGCTCGGCGCCGGTCAGGTGGTGGTGCGCTTCAAGGCGCCGCCGTCGATCCCGCGCGAGGCCACCCAGGGCGCCGCGCTCGCAGGCGAGGGCGCACGCAGCGCGGTCGGCACCACCGTCACGGTGGCCAGGCTGATCGATGCCAGACAGGTGCGCGGCACCCTGGCGGTGGCGACGCCATCGAGCTGGTCGTTGACCAGCAGCAAGCGCAGCGGCTTGACCGGCACCGAGGTCGAGGTCCTGCGCCGCGAGGGCCCGCTCGCGGTCCTGGCCAAGGAACTCAAGGATGACGAGGACCTGCCGCTCGGCTTCAGCTTCCACGGCGCCGAGGCCAGCACGCTGCTGGCGATCGCACC
>JANPIY010000848.1:0-13826 GCA_031425255.1 Planctomycetota bacterium | reverse complement strand
CTCTGCGGCCTCTGCGGCCTCTGCGGTTGGACCGTTCGCGAGTTTCTTCCGACAGAAATAAGCCACCTGGAATGCTGCAGAGCCACAAAAGAAGAACCCCGCGGCAATCGCCGCGGGGTTCTTCGCATCAGCGCTCGTGCGCGAAGCGTTCTACTTCCGGATCTCTTTCGAGGGGATCCACTTCATCATCTTGCGCAGGTCGCGGCCGACCTTCTCGACCGGGGTATCGGCCTCGCTCTTGCGCATCTTGTTCATCCATGGCTTGCCCTTGCCACATTCCTTGCGGAAGGCCTTGGCGAACTTGCCGCTCTGGATGTCCTTGAGGATGGTCTTCATCGCCTTGCGGGTCTGCTTGGTGATGATCTTGGGGCCGGTGATGTAGTCGCCGTATTCGGCCGTGTTGCTGATCGAGTAGCGCATGTAGCTCAGGCCGCCCTCGTACATCAGGTCGACGATCAACTTCACTTCGTGGAGACATTCGAAGTACGCCATCTCGGCCGGGTATCCGGCCTTGGTCAGGGTCTCGAAGCCGGCCTGGATCAGGGCGCTCAGGCCGCCGCACAGCACGGCCTGCTCACCGAAGAGGTCGGTCTCGGTCTCATCCTTGAAGGTGGTCTCGATGATGCCGGCGCGGGCGCCGCCGATGCCGTTACCGTAGGCCAGGGCGCGCTTCAGCGCTTTGCCGGTGGCATCCTGGTGCACGGCCACCAGGCACGGCACGCCGCCGCCCTTGAGGTATTCGCTGCGCACGGTGTGACCGGGGCCCTTGGGCGCGATCATGGTGACGTCGACGTTCTTCGGCGGTTTGACGAAGCCAAAGTGGATGTTGAAGCCGTGCGCCACCATCAGCATCGCACCGGGCTTGAGGTTGGGCGCGATGTCGGCCTGGTAGGTCTCGGGCAGGAACTCGTCCGGCACGGTGCACATCACCACGTCGGCGGCCTTGACCGCATCGGCGATGGGCAGCACCTCGAAGCCGTGCTTGAGCGCGAGCTTGGCGTTGGGGCTGGTGCGGTTGTGGTTGCCGACGATGACCTTGACGCCGCTGTCACGCAGGTTCTGCGCGTGGGCATGGCCCTGCGAACCGTAGCCGACCACCGCCACGGTGCTCTTCTTGAGGGGTTCGAGCTTCGCGGTCTTTTCGTAATGGACCTTGATGGCCATGGGGATTCCTTGGGCTTTTGTGAGGGCGCGGAGTGTAGAGGGGAATGTCGGGGGACAAGGGCGTGCTGGGTGGGAGCCGGCCCGGGGGGCTTTACCCGCCAGACCACCCGACCGGCCCAGGATGAGGATGCGTCACCAGGACGTGTCGCAGGCGCACAGGCCAGCCCCCTCCGCAGGGTCGCGCCGTCTCAGCCCGCCGCCGCCATGCGGCGCGCGTACAGCTGCTCCGCCTGCGCCAGGTCAGCCGGCGTGTTCACGCCCAGGACCGAGGCGACGTCGTCAGTGACCACCAGTTCCACCGGCCGACCTTCCTGGACCAGCATCGCGACGACGTCGGTGAGGTAATACTCGCCTTGCGCGTTGGTCGGTTTCACCTGCTTGAGGCAACGGAACAGGTGGGCGCGATCGAAGGCGTAGATGCCGCTGTTGATCAGCGTGATGGCGCGCTGCTCGGGGGTGGCATCCTTGTGTTCGACGATGCGCACTAGGCGGCCCTGCACGTCGGTAACCATGCGGCCATAACCGGCCGGGTCGGTCATGCGCGCGGCGACGCCGGTGCAGGCGGCCTTGGCCTGCGCATGTTTGGCCAGCAGGCGGTCGAGCAGGTCGGGCGGCGTCATCGGGCAATCGCCGCACAACACGATCACGGTGTCGCCGCGCACCACCGCTTCGGCGCAGAGCACGGCGTGACCGGTGCCGAGCTGCTGGTCCTGCAGCACGCTCTCGGCACCCAGCGGCGTGACCACCGCTTCCACCGCTGCGCGCTGCCAACCGACCACCGCCACGCTCTGTCCGACGCCGAGGCGTCGGCAGGTGTCGAGCACGTGCGCCACCAGCGCCCGGCCCGCCAGCCGGTGCAGCACCTTGGCCTGATCAGAGCCCATGCGTGTGCCCTTGCCGGCGGCGAGGATCACGGCGGTGACGTTGTGGTGCTCAGCTGCGTTCATCGGTTTCTTCCTGACGGGGCGGGACGGTAGGCGCCGCGTCGGTTCCACAAGCCGGCGTCCAGCGCAGGTGCACCACCTCGCGCGTGCTGGCGGTGACCTTGACCCGTTCCGCGATGCTGAAGCCTGGCACCCACACCACGCCGTGGCCGTCCGCCACCACCGGCGCTCCCGGACGCAGGCGGCTGGGGACCCCGCGGGTGGAGAGGAACTTCACCACCGTCTGCCGCCCAGGGGCCCCGAGCGGGGTGAACGATTCGTGTTCACAAGCTGGACGCCAGCGCAACGGCCAGGAACAACCATAGGCGTCGAGGTAGGCGTCGCCGCCGGCGCTCAGCACGCGGGCTGGCGGCGCGATGATCTGACATTCCATGCGCTCGGCGCCGCGCGCATGGTCCCCTGGGCCGGCGATCTCGACCTGCAGTTCGTTGCGCAACGGCCGCGCCAATTCCCATGCCAGCGAGTGGGGGCGACGCAGCAGCAGCCACCGTCCCAGGTGCAGACGCTGACCGCTCGAAGCATGGGCGAGCTGGTCGATGCGCCGCAGGTGCGACCGCTCCAGGGGCGCACCCAGATGCAGCACCAGCCGCCGCCAGACATGGAGCCGGAGGTCGCTGGCCAGCGGCAGCACCGCCTCCAGCAGCAGGTCGTCAGCTCCCAGCGCGCGTTGCCAGGGCTCCTGCGTCGCCAGCTCCAACGCCTGGCTGGTGTCCTGGTTGCGCTCGGCCAGTTCCGCCAGCGCGGCCGCCAGCCCGGGTACTCCAGCCTCCAGGCCTGGGAGCACTCCATGACGAAGGAAGTTGCGCTGATGGAGCAGATCGTCGTTGGTGGTGTCGTCGCGCCAGGCGACGCCGAAGCGCGCACAGTGCGCGCGCAGGTCAGCGCGGGTCAGCGCCAGCAACGGTCGCAGCAGCGCGATGCCCCCAGGGAGGAGACGCCGTGGCGCGATGCCCGCAAGGCCGACCGGGCCGGCACCGCGCAGGAGGTTCGCCAGCACGGTCTCGCTCTGATCATCGCGATGATGCGCGGTAAGGACCGCGACCGCCGCGCGCTCGCGGGCGACCGCGACCAGGCGATCGTAGCGATGGCGTCGGCCGGCCGCCTCCAGCGACACCCGCCATTGGCGGGCGAGGGCTGCGACGTCGGTGTGTTCGGCGATCACCTCGCCCGCGCCCAGTGCGCTGACGTGATAAGCCGCGGCCTGGGCGCGGATGAGCGCCAGATCCTGCGGCGCATCCGCGCGCAGACCGTGATCCAGGTGCCACACCACCAGGCGCCACGTGCCGGCCCGCACCAGCAGGTCCCAAAGCGCCATGCTGTCGGCGCCACCGCTGACCGCGACCACCAGGGTCTGTCCCGGCAGCGGGACGTGCGGCATCGCCGCCATCGCGGCGATAAACCGCTGCACCACGTCGCTCACCCGGAGCGGCCCTGCTGATCGCGGACGGTGTGCGAGGTCAGCAGATCGACCAGCCCAGGCAGCAGGTCCTTGGCCGTGCCACGCAGGCTGCAGGCGACCACATCGGAGAAATGGGTCTCCTCGACATTGACTTCCACCACGGGATAGAGCGCTGACAACTCGCCTGGGATCGACGACACCGGTTGGACCAGGCACGATGAGCCCACCAGCAGGCAGCCGTCCGCGTCGAAGGCGCTGACCTGTTCAAGCATCCCGGGCGGCAACGACTCGCCGTACCACACCGAGCCTGGGCGCGTCGGCGCACCGCAACCCGGGCACGGTACCATGCTGAGCGAGTTGTCGTCGCCATCGCGAGCCCGCCAGCCGCATGCGGCGGAGCAGATGGTGTCGAACAGGGAACCATGCAGGTGCACTACCGGATCGACGCCGGCACGTTCCAGCAGGTCGTCCTCATTGGTGGTGGCGACCAGCACCTGGCCGCCTGGGTAATGTTTCTGCAACAAGGCGAGGCTGCGTTGCCCAGGGTGAGGGTCAGCCTCCGCCACCGCCATGCGCCGCTCGCGGTACCAGTCCCACACCAGGTCGGGATTGCGCCTGAAACCGTTGACCGAGGCGAGGTCCTCCGCCTTGTAGTCGTTCCACAACCCCCCGGCGCCACGGAAGGTCGCCACCCCGGCATCGGCCGACAACCCCGCGCCGGTGAGGACGAGCAGGCGCCGGCACCCGGCCAGGGCCTTGGCCGCGGCGGCGATGGTCGCCCCATGATCGAAGCGAGCGCTCACGCCAGATTCGTACTGGTAGGCTGCAAGCGGCGCAAGACAACGCGCCGCATGCCCGCCCAGCCGCACGAACCCGCTCCCGCCCATGACCTCCCCGACGTTGAGCGCTTCATCGTCCGTGCCCGCGAGCTGTGCATCACGACCGTGGTCATCGCCTGGCGCGAGGAGTACGGCCAGGTGCAGGAAGCCCCCGGTGTGGTGTTCGAACGCCTCGCCCATTTCTCGCTGCTCGCCTATCACCGTCCGACCAGCGCCATCCTGCGCTGCCAGCAGCAGGGTGATGGTGCGGCGAGGCAGGCGCTGGCTGAGGGCCTGCGTGCCGACGGCTTCACCGTCGAGGAACGCACCCGCAACGAGGTGAAATTCCGGACCAGAAGCTGAGATCGGTGGCCGCAGAGGCGCAGAGACGCAGAGGTGAAAAAGACTCTGCTTTGCTTTTCTCTGCGACTCGGCGGCTCTGCGGCCGATTCTTCCTCCGTAGCTCAACAGCATTGGCGAGCCACCCGTGCCACTCCTGGGATCCAGCCTTCCGGCCCACGGATGTCTCACCCCGGCGAATGGAATCATCTGATCAGACACCGCACGTCGTGGGCGCTCAGTTTTTGTTCCGATCCGTCGCTTCCCAGGCCGCTTGGATTGACTCCCCAGGCACCGTGCCAGGATCCGCCCTCCGCCGCGGAAAACCGCCTCGTCCCAGGATCTTCCGATGACCACTCCTGCCTCCTTGTTCGATCTCTCCAGCGATGTCGCCGTCGTCCTCGGCGGTACCGGCGTGCTCGGTGGCGCCCTGGCGTTCGGCCTGGCGCAGGCCGGTGCCGCGGTGGCGATCCTCGGCCGCAACGCCGAACGCGGCGAGGCCCGTGCCCATCTCATCCGCGCCGCCGGCCATCAAGCCGTGTTCATCCCCTGCGATGCCCAGAACGCCGCCAGCTTGAAGTCAGCGCACGCCGAGGTGGTGACCAAGTTCGGCCCGCCGACGGTGCTGGTGAATGCCGCCGGCGGCAACGATCCCAAGGTCACGGTCGTGGGTGAGAAGAAATTCGAGCACGTGCAGCTCGCCGACTGGATGGCGAATTACGATCTCAACCTGGTCGGCGGCGCCCTGCTGCCCTGCCAGGAATTCGGGCCCGCGATGGTCGCTCGCGGCAAGGGTTCGATCATCAATGTCGCCTCGGTCAGCGCGCACATCCCGCTGTCGCGGGTGATCGCGTACTCGGCCGCCAAGGCGGCGGTGCTCAGCCTGACCCAGTTCCTCGCCCGCGAGTGGGCGACCAGCGGGGTACGGGTCAACTCGCTGACCCCAGGGTTCTTCCCCGCCGAGCAGAACCGCAAATTGCTCTTCAACGAGGACGGCTCACCCACCGCGCGCGCCAAGCAGATCCTCGGCCACACCCCGATGGGCCGTTTCGGCAAAGACGAGGAGCTGATCGGCGCTGCGGTCTTCCTCGCCAGCGCGCGCGCCAGCGGTTTCGTCACCGGCTCGGACATCCGCGTCGATGGCGGATTCCTGGCGCAGACGATCTGAGCAGGCTGCCCCCCTCATGCTGATCCTCGCCCTCGACCTCGGCACCTCCTCCTGTCGCAGCGCGTTGTTCGACGTCCGCGGACGGCGGCACCTCGCCACCACGTCGCAGCAGACCTACCAGTTGCAGACCGACAAGGATGGCAAGGCCGAGCTCGATGCCCAGACCGTGCTGACGGCGGTGCGCGCCTGCATCGGGACCACCCTCGCCGCACAGGAAGGTGACGACAAGTTGCGGGGGCAGGCGATCAGCGCCGTCGGCACCTCGTGTTTCGGCCATAGCCTGGTGGGCACCGACGAGCGCGGCAAAGCGCTGACGCCGATCATCACCTGGGCCGACAGCCGCAACCGCGCCGCCGCGGCCGCTCTGCGCGCCCGAAACGACGAACGCCGGAATCATGCCACCAGCGGCTGCATGCTGCGGGCGTCGTTCTGGCCGGCTAAACTGCGCTGGCTCACGGCGGCGAAGCCCGCGCTGGTGAAACGCGTGCGACGCTGGATGTCGCCGGCCGAATGGATCTACCTGCACCTGTGCGGCGAGTTGCGCAGTGCCCACGGCATGGCCACCAGCACCGGCCTCTACCATCCCGGCACACGGGCCTACGACGCGACCCTGTTGAAACTCGCCGGTGTCGCCGCCAAGACCCTGCCGCCGATCAGCGACGAGCCGCTGCACCTGCTGCCGTCCTATGCCGATACCTGGCCGACCCTGCGCGATGCGCACTGGTTCCCTGGGATCTTCGATGGTGCCGCCTCCAACCTGGGCTCGGGCGCCACCCGCCCTGGGTACGCCGCCATCAATGTCGGCACCAGCGCGGCGGTGCGCATCATGTACCGGACCGGCAAGGCCTCACCGGCCAAGGCACCCTTCGGGCTGTTCTGTTACCGCGTCGACGAGGAGCGGCATCTCATCGGCGGAGCGATCTCCAACGCCGGCAATCTGCGCGCGTGGTGTCTGCGGGAGCTGCAACTGCCGAGCGATGCCGACATCATCGAGGAGGTCCTGGCCAAGCGTCGCACCCCCGACCACGGCCTGCTGGTGCTGCCCTTCTGGACCGCCGAGCGTGCGCCGACCTGGCGCGAGGACGTCAGCGGTACGGTGGTCGGTATCACCCAGGCCACCACTGCGCTCGATATGCTGCAGGCCGTCACCGAGGCCAGCTACCACCGCTTGGCGACCATCATCGGCTGCATCCCGAAGGTCGATCGCGCCACCCGCTTCATCGTCGGCGGCGGCATCCAGCGCTCGCCCTCGAGCCTGCAGCGCTTGGCCGACGTGCTCGGGCGGCCGCTGACCGCGCTCGACGAACCCGAGGCCAGCCTGCGCGGGGCTGCGGTGTTCGCGCTGGAGAAGCTCGGCCACGGTGAGCGACTGGCGCCGGTCACCGGCCGCACGGTCAAGCCGGATACGCAGCGCGCCAAGCGTTATGCCGCTGAACGTGTCCGTCTGGCCGCCCTCGAAGCCGCCGTCTTCCCCAGCGGCTGAACCATGCTTTTCCGACTCGAATCCACGACACGCTGGTGGAAGACCCTGGCTTCCTTCATGCCTTCAAGCCTTCATGCAGAAAAATCGCATCCTCTCCTGCTGAACCTCCGAGCCCCGAGTCCATGACCACCTACCACGCCTCCGGCTCCCCTACCACCGTCATCAGCGACGCCGAGCTGCGCGCGATCCTGCTGGGCGTCTACCAGCAGCTCGGTGTGAAGAAAAAGGTCCTGGTGGTGCCGCCGGACTTCACCCGCTTCAACAGCCGCGCCGGCATCCTCACCCAATACACCTATCAGCACTACGGTGAGGCGTTGGTCGATGTCCTGCCGGCGCTCGGTACCCACGTGCCGATGCCCGACTGGCAGATCGAGAAGATGTACACCGGCGTGCCGCGGTCGCTGTTCCGCGACCACGACTGGCGCAACGAGGTCATCACCGTCGGCACCCTGCCGAGCTCCTTCGTCAAGGACGCGACGCAGGGCATCTACGACAAGCCGTGGCCGGCGCAGCTCAACAAGCTGATCTGGGAAGGTGGCCACGATCTCATCCTCTCGATCGGCCAGGTGGTGCCGCACGAGGTGGTGGGTATGGCCAACCATACCAAGAACCTCTTCGTCGGTTGCGGCGGCAAGGCCGGCATCGATGAGAGCCACTTCATCGGCGCGTGTTACGGCATGGAGAAGATGATGGGCCGCGCCGACACCCCGGTGCGGCGCCTGCTCAACGAAGCCCTGTCGCGCTTCTGCGGCCACCTGCCGGTGGTCTTCGTGTTGACCGTGGTCGGGGCGGCGCAACCCGGGGAGGCCGCGGACAAACATGGCCTGGTGACGCGTGGCCTCTACATCGGCAGCGGCAACGAATGCTTCGAGCTGGCGGCCAAGCTCTCGGTCGCGGTGAACTTCAAGCTGCTCGATGAGCAGCTGCACAAGGTGGTGGTCTACCTGGACCCCGAGGAATTCCACACCACCTGGTTGGGCAACAAGTCGGTCTATCGCACGCGCATGGCGATCGCCGATCGCGGCGAACTGGTGGTACTCGCCCCTGGCCTGAAAGGTTTCGGCGAGGATCCCGGCATCGATCAGTTGATCCGCAAGTACGGCTATCGCACCACGCCGGAGATCATGACAGCGGTGCGCGACAACCCCGACCTCGCCAGCAACCTCTCCGCTGCTGCGCATCTGGTGCACGGTTCGAGCGAAGGGCGTTTCACCGTGACCTACTGCCCTGGACATGTCACCAGGCAGGAGATCGAGTCGGTCGGCTATCGCTACGCCGACCTCGCGACCATGACTAGACGCTACGATCCGGCCAAGCTGAAGGACGGCTGGAACGACCTGGTCCACGCCGACGGCAGCGCGGAACGGATCTTCTATATCAGCAATCCCGCGCTCGGCCTGTGGGCATGGCGGGGGAACCTTTAACGTCCGATGTCCGATGTCGCCAGGGCATTGGTTTCACCAGAGCAGGATCGCTTCTGCATGAGCATCAGGCAGGAGACCTCGGACATCGGGCAGCGGACACCGGACCCTCTAAGATCCACCATTGCCCTCTGACCGGGTCCCGTAGCCTCCCCGACCCATGGGCACCCTCACCGTACGCAAATTTGGCATCTCACTCGATCCCAAGGAACTGGTCGACTTCGGCGAGAAGATGGAGTTCTTCCAGGAGGCCTTCAACGATCTCGGTTTCGACTCCGCTGGCACCTACACCTTCCGCTACAGCGACGACGAGTGCATGATGAAGGCCGAACTCCAGCGCTCGAAGGACGGCTACTACCTGTGGATCTACGTCCAGGCGGTCGATGAACACGACTGGCGGGTGAAGGAGATCGCCGAGGCTTTTGGCGCGTACGTCGTCGATGGGTCGAAGAAACCGGTGTGATCCGCGTCGCTTCATCATCGCCCTTGCCGGGCGCTCAAGAAAGCTAAGAACGCCCGCGATCACCGCGGGCGTTTCTCATTTTTGATAGGTCGGCCAAGGGATGGCACCATCAGGGCTCCCGTTTCGCAACCGGGACGAAAGTGACGCCGGCGTCCGGGGCGACATGATGCCATGGCCTCGTCACTGCACAGTGCGGTTGGTTGACTTCAAAATCTTTAAAAATAGGTTTCTCCTCCCATGAGATTCCTGCACCTTCCCAATCTGCTCCCCTCATCGTCTGGATCCGCTGCCCAGCGTCCGTTTCGGCTGCGAGGTGGCATCCACGTGGTGGTGGCGCTGACCTGCTTGGCAGGCTGTTCGGATTCCGAGACGGTCAGTAAAAGCGTGATCTCCGAAATGAAACCTCACATCGAACAATTAGCCCGTGCGACGGAGGAAGCCCAGCAGGGATTGGGCTCCATCCGTAAAAGCCTCGAACAGGAATTGAATGGTTTGCGTGCCGAAGTGAAGCAGGTCACTGCCGAACTGGCGTCCACCAGATCACAATTCTCCGGTATCATCGCTGAACAGCAGGCACTGCTGGTGGCCAACCAGAAGCAGCTCATCAGCGCGGATACCCATCTCAAGGACGCCACTCTGGCGATGGAGAGTCTGAGGAAGTCGATGGTCGACCAGGACCAACGCATTGCTGAAATGGTCGCCTTCTACAAAGACCGCAAGTTCATCGTCCTCAATACCCTGGGAGGGGAAAAACTCGAGACCACGGGTTTGCCACAGAATGCCCTGGGTGAAGTGGAGGTGATCGACGGATTCATCCTCGCCCTGAGCGGTTATGATCAGGCCCCTCATCAGGCCCCGATAGAGGTCTCCAAGGTCAAGGCCCTGGGCGCCTGGAAGATCAACGGCAAGGACTACCACTACGCCGATGAGATGACCTTCACGGTCGAATATCGCGAGAACGTTTCCACCGGACGGGTCGCCACGACCATTCGCGACGTGACCTTCATCAACACCATCGGGCAGGTCGTTACGCAGAAAGCGAGCGGTTGGTTGATCGATAACGACGGCACCCAAGGCCTTTTGGTGCCCGGCTACCAGAAGTCCGTCAAGCTTCCCCATCCGACTGCCAAGGGCAGGAAGTTCACCCTCCTACTGTCGGCCCCGTTGCCGGTAACGGTGAAGTGAACCTCTGGTCCCGTCTCAGCCCGATCCCGCGATGACCGCCTCGCCCTTGGCGGTGCCTTCCGGGCTGTAGTAGTACTTCGGCCGGATGATCGGCGTGCCTTTGCCGCCGCGGGCTTCGCAGCGCTCGTAGACGATCTGGGCCGAGATGCCGATCACGCGCGAGAGGCCGAACAGCACGGTGTAGTACTCGGGCTTGTTGAGTCCGCAGGCCATCAGCAGCGAACCGCTGGCGCTGTCGACATTGGGATGCGGATCGCTGATCTTGGGATTCTTCTTCAGTACCCCTGGGCCGACCTCGGCGAGCAGCTTGACCATGCGGAAGTTGACGTCGTTCGGGCAGATCTCCTCGCCGACGGTGCGCAGCACGCGGGCGCGAGGGTCTTCGACGCGCAGGACGGCGTGGCCGAAACCGTAGACCACCTCCTTGTTGTCGAGCTTCTTCTGCAGCATGGCGGTGACGTCGGCGGCGGTGAAGTTGGTCGAGACCTTGGCGACACATTCCTGGATGAACTCCAGGCATTCCTGGTTGGCCCGGCCATGCAGCGGGCCGGCGAGTCCGGCCATGGCACCGACCAGGCTCTCGAAGAGATCGGCTTTGCCGGAGGCCACCGCCTTGCCGACGAAGGTCGACAGGTTGCCGCCGCCGTGGTCGAGGTGGGTGATCTCGAATACCCGCATCAGCTTGACCAGCTTCTGCCTGGCCTCGGCGCTCTGCCCAGGGATGCCGAGCATGTGCACGAAGTTTTCCATGTAGCCGAGATCGGCGCGCGGGGCGATCGGCTCACCCCAGCCTTCACGGATGCGGAAGATCGCGGCGGTGACCACCGGGATCTTGGCGATCAGGTCGATACATTCCTTACGGTAGTCACGGCTGGAATAGACCATGCCCAGGGTATTGATCGCATTGAGGAACCACTTCATCGGATGACCCGCACGCGGCAGCGCCTTGAGCGCGGTGAACACCGCGGGATCGACCGCGCTGTGATCACGCAGCGTTTGGGCGAAGGCGACCTTCTCCGTCGCCGTCGGCCAGCGCTTGTTCAGCAGCAGATGGATGACGTCCTCGGGATCTCGGTCGGCGATGGCCTCGACCGGCTCTCCGACATAGAACAGGCCCTTGTCCGCTTCGACCGCGCTGGTGGTGCAGTAGCCGACCGGCACTCCGCGCAAACCGCTCTCGAGGGAGTCCTTGGTCAGTTCCATCAGCACCGCTGGCTTGGTCGTTTCTTGCATGGTGGAGTCCTCGTTTCGATGCGGTTTCGACGTGGTCGCGCGCGACCGTGCCATGTCCAGGGGGTTGTGCAAGCGCACCGGCGGAGATCGGTCGCGGCGTGAAACCTGCGGTCCACACCGTGCGGTCCGCTTGTTCGACGGGCCACCCGGCTGATGCTCGCGCCCGTGACGGCAGCAGGACTGAGACGCTATGAACGGGTCGCGCTTGTCGCCTGGGACTGTCTCACGGCAGCGGGCGATGCGTCGGCGGCATGGTCAGCATGCGTGGCGGCAGCGGATGTCCTGCAGTTCGACCACGACCTGGGTTGGCACGGTCGCGTCCCCCTGCCGATGGGACCAGGGCGCATGCTGCGTCTGGCCATCAGCGCGGGGCGGCGACCATGGCAGGCCATCGCCGGACTCGCGGGCGATCTGGCCTTGGGGCTGAGTACCAGCAAGGGAGACCCCGAACAATGGGAGCGCGTGTTGCACGGTGAACCGCACCTGCTGGTCTCGGCCCTGCCAGGGCAGTTGACGCCGCAGTTCGCCCAGGCGCTGGGCTGTGGTCCCTACCAGCCGGCGATGGTCGCGGCCGCGTGTTCCACCGGTCTCTATGCCCTGTTGGAGTGCGCGGACCGCATCGAGGACGGGCGCTGCGCCCGCGCTCTGGCGGGGGCGGCCGACCTGTCGCTGACGCCACTGCTGACCGCCGGTTTCCAGGCCCTGGGCGTGCTCTGCGGCGATCGTCGTCCGCAGGCCTTCGGCATCCCCACCGGTTTCGCCCCCGCGGAAGGCGCCGGGATCATCGCCCTCGCGCACGAGGGGCCGTGGCGGCTGGTGGCCAGCGTGCGGTTGGGCGATGCGCGCCATGAAACCGAGTTCCGTGATCCCGCGACCCTCCAGCAGGCGCTCAGCGGACTGTGGCAGGCCAGCGCTCCGCCGGAGCTGATCATCACGCACGGCACCGGTACCGCGAATGGCGACGCTTACGAACGGCTGGGCTTGGACGCGGGACCTTGGGCCCCAGTGCAGCGGATGCACTGCAAGCCGGTCCTCGGCCATTGTCTGGGCGCCAGCGCCGCGGTTGAACTGGCGGCAGGACTGCAGGCGCCGGTGAAACGACTGTGGAAACTGGGGCTGGGCTTCGGTGGGCATCTCGCGGCCGTGGCGCTCGAACGCTGCTGATCAGTGCCGCCATTCGGAAGGCTGCTGCCGGTCACGATGGGGTTTTGACGACACCATGGCGTCATTTGGCGGCAATAACGCCGCCAGATGAGCGGCTTTGTGATGGATCATGCAACAGCCGCTCACCCGGGACACCGCCCCGAACGGTCTCCTGCGCAAACTCGACCGTGGCTCAATCCAACAGCTCTAGTCTATGACTTAAATATACTTACGGCATCGGCGGCGGTCTTTTTGGCAGTCGATAGATTTCCTGTTGCAAACATGATCAGTGCCACAAGCTGCGCCCCGCCTTACGGCAACGCCTTGCCGCTAAAGAGAACCAACCATGGCCTCTGTAAAGGAAAACTTGCCGCAGATCCCGCCCAGCGGCCTGGATGCCGATGAGGAGGACGGCTTCGTCCAGCCAGTGACCGTGTCGCCGGCAGCGCTGCGCGAAGTGCTGGCCCAGCATGGCGAACGTTTCGAGCCGATCCTCGCGGTCCTGCGCGACCAGCCGTGGAAGGAGCTGGTCACCAGCCGCGACCTGATGGACAGCCTGTCGGCGCAGGGACTGGAGCTGTCGGAGCGGACGCTGCGCCTCCATCTCGCGGAAATGGCCGAGGTCGGCCTGATCGAACGTCACGGGCGGCGTGGCTACCGCCTGACCGCCGCCGGTACCGAGATCACCCGTGAGCTGACGGTCTCGCGCCGCCTCGGCAGCATCCTCTACCGCATGGAGGAGACCGCCTGCCAACTCACGGTCGATCTGGCCATGGGCACCGGCCTGGTCTCGATCAACGCCTACGTCATCCCCCAGTCGCTGCTGCCGACGCTGTGCGATGAAGTCGAGGCGGTGTTCAAGGCCGGCCTCGCGGTCGGGTCGCGCGTGCTGTTCGCCGTCCCCGGGGAGGACATCCTCGGCCGGGAAGTCCCGAAGGGGCATATCGGTCTCGGCACCATGTGCTCGCTGACGCTGGCCAGCGTACTGATGCGCCGGGCGGTGCCGACCCACGCGATCTTCGGCGGCCTGCTGCAGGTCGACGGCGGCCACCCGCAGCACTTCCTG
>JANPIY010000847.1:0-3944 GCA_031425255.1 Planctomycetota bacterium | reverse complement strand
GAACGCGCCTCCGGCGCTGCCCCCGCTTCGTGCCTCGGACGTCTTGCCACCGTGCCCATGACGATCTCTGCTTCGTATATCTGACGATATCCGCTTCATGTTCCTGACGATCTCCGCTTCGTGACCCTGGCGTCTCCCGCTCTTGCCCACTACGTGCCTTCCGTCCCTCCGCCTTCCTCCCGCTCCAGGTGACCACCATGCCCATGCGCCTCCCGCTCCTGCTGCTGACCGCCGTCGTCTTGGTGCTTTCCGCCTGTGGCGGTGGTGAGCGCGGCCTTGCGGCACCGGGCGCAGCCACGGATGTCATGGCGCAGGTCGCAGCGAGGAAGAGCGTGCGCGTCGGCGTGGTGGCCAACAACCCGCCCTTCAGCTTCCAGATCGGCAAGGCCTGGACCGGCTTCGATGTCGACATCGCGCTCGGGGTGGCCAACAGCCTGGGCATCGACCAGGTCGAGTTCGTGGCGGTGGCCTACGACCAGCGCAGCGACGCGGTGGTCAATGGCAGCGTCGACATGGTGGTGGCGAACATGACCATCACGCGCTACCGCGAGCGCCGCGTCGACTTCAGCATCCCCTACGTCCAGGACGGCCAGGCCCTGCTGGTCAAAGCCGCCTCGCCAGTGAAGAGCTACCTCGACCTGAACGGCAAGAAGGTCGGCGCGGTCAAGGGCAGCACCAGCTCGTACTACATGAAGCAGATCAATCCCGACGCCAGCGTCGTCACCTACGCCGACAACGCCGCGCTGTTCAAGGCCCTGACGAACGACGAGATCGACGCCGCCACGCACGACTACCTGGTGCTCACCGGCATCATCGCCGGCACGGCCGACCCCGCGTCCCTGCGCATCGCCGGGGAACGCATGACGGTCGAGCCCTTCGGCATCGCGGTGGCGCAGAACCAGTCGCGCTGGCGCAACGCCATCAACCACGCGCTGATCGCGCTGTGGGAGGACCATGACTGGCACGCCAGCGCCGAGACCTGGTTCGGGCGCAGCAGCAAGTACGCCAGCCCGATCAATTTCGTGATGCAGGTCTATCCCAAATAAACCCGCGACGGCCGGTTTAGGCTGGACGTCCGCCACCTGACGGAGTCGCCGATTGTCGGTCGGCGATCGGCTACCGGCGACCAGACGGCCCCGCTCGCACAGAGCGTTCGCCTGCGCTCCTTTCGCCGCCGCCCTGAAGCTCACCCATCGTTCGCTGTTCGCTCATCGGACATCAGCCTCTCGGCTGGCGACACATGAGTCGTTCCGGGCGACAGACCACACACGCTCCGTCCGCTCCCGATGACATCACTCTGACCCTGGTGTCATCTGCATCCTGAACATCCAGCGCGCCGCCGTGTGCGTTCGGTGCTGGGGGTGGTGGCATGGATGCCTGTTCAGGACACACACGGCGTGACGGCGACCGCTTGGGATTGGACCAGCGGATGCAGTGGTGAGCATGCGCGGCGGAAAAACACGGTCCTGGCCGCACGATGTCGTGCGCATCGGCCGGACCTCACGGAGGGTTCGATGATCCTTGCTCGTTGTTGTGCGCTCATGTGTCTCTTCGCCTTGATGATGGTGGCGACCCCGATCGTGCGTTCCGCTGAGCGGTCCGACCTCACATGGGAATGGTCGTTGCCGGAACAGAAGCGGATCACCTCCAATGCGTCACGCCTGACCAAGGGCGAAGACGGGTATTGGGAGAACAAGTTCAAGAACCTCTCCGTGCGCACCAAGGTTTCAGCCGGACTGGCCATGGCGGGATTCTACTACTTAGAGGCCGCGATCGAAACCTTCGGCAAGGTGAGTGGACTCGCCTTTTCGAAGACGACGTATGGCCAGGTACGCCTGGTCATCCACGACCAACTGGAGGATTTCAAGACCGCCAACCCGGCAGCGAGCGGTTCGCTCTGCACGCATAAAGTGGTGAGCAACGAAAACGGCAAGACCGACATCGAGTTTCATGTCGTGGCAGGACCAGATCGCAGCGCCGCCAATTTCGGCGCGGTCATTCCTTTGGCCGAGCTCCAGTACGAAGTCGGCCTGGCCTTCGCACAGCTCTGCACCGGAAAGACCGCAGCGCCGGCATTTCTTGCTCGTGGTCTGGCCGAGTTCTTTGCCGGGTGGGATATGCGCTCGGACAGCTACACCGCAGCGACCACCACCTCGACGTTGTATGGGGCGAAAGATCAGCTCGTGCGGGTGATGTTGAAAGACCCCACCTTCATGCCGACGGTGTCGTCTGTGGTCTCGCTGACTCCGGCGGCCTTCACAGGTGCAGACCACGAAAAGAATGCGGCCTTGGCGTTGAGTTTCATGGACTTCATGTTCGGCATCCACGGCAAACGTTATCGCAGCACCTTGGCCAAGGCGACCATGGCCCTGGAAAAAGACGGCGCGGGGCATGATTACACCCAGACCCTGCTGGAGGAGAAAGCGCTCAAGAAGATGCAGCAGGAATGGCGTCAGCATCTCTGCCGCGTCGCAGGACGCAGTCTGATGCCGGAGCAGTTCGCGTTCGAGGTGGAGGGTTCCTTGCCGAAGCAGCTCGCCATGAACCGGGGCGGAAATTATGGCTATCGACCAGAAGTGCTGCTCACGCCCATGCTGGGTGGCGCCTATACCCTGGTCTGGCACGACGCGGCTGGCCAGGCGATCAAGCTCATGGCCTGTGACGCGCAGAACAAGAAGACCGCCACCGTGACACCTGATTTCCTGATGGGTGCACGCAGTCTGTTGGGCTGCGCCTATACCGGGAAGAACAACACCTATGTGATCGCCTACTCCAAGGACCATGCGGTGGGCGGCAAGGATTTCGCCTTCCACCTGGGTGGGATCACCGCCGACGGCACCAAGATCTTCGACCAGATGCTGTTCGGCGACAAACCGCCCACCGAAAACGGCTCCAAGGGCGAGCCGGGTGCCGCGGGCACCGGTCGGGTCATCTACAACGAAGCGACCGGGACGGTCGGGTATTACCTGGCGCATCAGCAGCGCTGGCCCGACGGGGTCCGGCACCAGGGCGGGTATATCGGCTCCCTGCTGCCCAACGGGATGAACATCACCCGGGCCGATGGCTGGTTCTTCAGCCACAATTTCGATCAGCGCCTGATCTCGAGCGGCTCGTCATTCTATGCGCTCGCCCACGGTGACGCGTACCCGCGTGCGTTGGGAGTCAGCCGCTGGAACATCGCCGCCGGCGCGTTGTCGAAACAGTTCGACGTGCAGTACCACAAGATCCCCGGCACGAGCGGAGACAACCGTACCGATTGCCTGACCGGAGGTCTGGTCGAGCTGAACGGCGGCAAACATGTCGCGATCGTGTTCGCCACCGCCAACGAACGGAAATCGCAGGATGTCGGCCTCACCCTGATCGACGCCAACGGAGTGGTGGTGACGAGCAAATGGTTGACCACCTACCCGGAAGGCACGAAGGCCACGTTCCCCAGGATCGCCCGCTACGACCAGCACGCCTTCGTCGCCTGGGAGGAATGCACCGGCTCGACCGCACGGATGCGCATGATGCTGATGTCGCCCGATCTCAATCAGGTGTTGGTGGACAAGACCTACGCTGATCTCGAACTGCCAACCACCTATGATCTGGTCAACCTGACGGACGGCTCGATCGCATGGGTGATTCCGAAAAATGGCAAGCTGGTGGTGAACCGCATCGATCTGAGTGAGAAGGTCCAGGGGGATTTGTACGGGGTGCTCAAGACGAGGGCGGGGTTTGATAATTGAATGTCGGCGACCGGCAACCGGCGAACGGCGAACGCGACCGGCCGCACGCATGATCCGTCGTCTGAACCAATACATGACATCGTCTGGGTGACGGCCTCCTAGCCGTTGGCCGTTGGCCGTTGGCCGTTGGCCGTTGGCCGTCGGCCGTTGGCCGTTGGCCGTTGGCCGGTTTGCCTGGTGGATCTGAGTGACGCCTCTCAGCGAAACCCCTCTAGC
>JANPIY010000846.1:0-1921 GCA_031425255.1 Planctomycetota bacterium | reverse complement strand
CCGGACCCCGGACCCCGGACCTCGGACGTTGAGTTCTTGTTCATCCCGCACCTCCTGGCGCGACCGCCAACCATAGGACTTGGACCGACTGATGACTGGCCGTACCCGTGATGGCATCACTGACCACGACGCCGACCTCGCGATGTTGATCCGGCGCACCGCTCTGATCCCACGTCAGCGTCGCGGTGGTGGCGGTGGTGCGGGTGATGACGACCGTCGCGCCCGCGGGCTGGCTGACCACCTGGTAACGTAGATCGGCCCCAGGCGGCAGGTCGCGGCCGTCGATGGTGATGAGGTAACTCAGGGTGGTCCCGATGACGCCTTCGCGCGGCGGGGTGCTGACGATCAGCGGCCTGAGCTCGCCCAGCCGCGCACTCAAGCGGATGGTCGCGGTCGCCGGCACCGACCAGCTCACGCCATCACCGACACGGAAGGTGAAGGTCGCGTTGGCGATCTGCCCGGCATCCGGCATGAAGGTCACCGCCCCGCTGGCGGCGGTGAGCGTCAGGGTGCCGGCGGCCGGCGCGCTGACGATCTCCCAGGTGAGTGCGCCGCTCTCGGGATCGCTCCCCGGCAGCACCCCGCGCAGCGGCACCTCGACCACCCCGGCGAAGGTGACGGCGGCAGTGGTCGGCGGATCGTCGACCGGCGTCAGCGTCAAAGTGGCGGTGGCGGCGACGCCGGTGTCGATGCCGTCGGACACCGTGACCGTGAGCGTGCGCGGCGCGATGGCGGTGAACTGTCCGGCGTATTGGTACTGGACCACCCGCAGCACCGCCTGCGCTGCCGCTGGCGTGCCCTGCGCGCTGAAGGCGACGGTCAGCGGCGTGATCCCCACGCCGCCACTAAAAGTCCCCACCGCCACGCCGCTGACCAGCACGCTGCCGCCGCTGAGCGCCACCTGGCCGGCGCCCACCCCGGTGGGCCGCAGGCTGAGCTCGTCACCCGCCAACGCACCACCGAGAACAAGGGTCAAGGTCCCACCGGCGAGGGAGGCGGAATCGGCGTCGCTGATGGTGGCGGCGCCATCGATCAGCACCGCGGGATCGTGCTCGCTCCACGCCACCGCCGCGGCCGACAGCACCACCACCGGCGCGGCGTTCACCGCCTGCACCGCCACCTGGACGGTCACCGGCAGACTGGTGCCGCCGGCGCCGTCGGTGAGGTAGACGCGGACGCTGCGGCTGCCGGCCACCGGCAGGCCGGCGACATTGGCGAAGGCCAGGCGTCGCAGCAGCGCCTGCGTCGCCGCCACCGTGGCATCGCCATCGAGGCGCACGACCAGGCCGCTGCTGATGGTGCCCGGCTGGGTGACCACGCCGATCACCGTGCCGCCCCAGCGCACATCGCTGCCGACGACATCGATCTCGCCCGCCGCGGAGCCCTCGGAGAGGATGCTCAGACGATCGTCGGCGGTGCCGCCGGCGGTGAGCTCCGCCACCAATAGACCGGTATTGAAGGCGCTGCTGTCGACATCGGTCACCACCGCGAGGGCATCGACCACCTGCGCCGGTGAACCCTGCAGCCAGGTCGGCGGTGGCGAGGGCAGCGTCAGCATGGGCGGATTGTCACTCGCCTGCACCACCACGGTCAGGTTCGCCGCCAGCGACGTCGCGCCGGCACCGTCGCTGACCGTCGCCACCAGTTCGCGCAGCGCCAACGAAGGCGTGGCCGAGGGGTTGGCGAACGTCAGGTTGCGCAGCAGCGCCTGCACCGCCGCCGGCGTCGCCGCCGCATCGAGACTCGCCACCAGGGCGCTGCCGGCGGCGCCGCCACTGACGGTCGCGATCTGGCTGCCGTTCCACCACACCGCGCTGCCGATCACCTCGATCTGGTTGGCGCCGGCCCCCTGTGGGCGGATGGCCAGCAGGTCGTCGGCGGTGGCATTGGCAATCCACGTCACGTTCAGCACGCCGCCCGC
>JANPIY010000845.1:0-2167 GCA_031425255.1 Planctomycetota bacterium | reverse complement strand
TGCTGTCGATACCGGCTGGCGTGCTGATGGCGTATTTTCGGGGCGGGGTGTCGGACTTCCTGATGCGGGTGGCAACCATTACCGGCGTCACCATGCCCGGTTTCTGGCTTGGCGCCCTGCTCATCTTCGGTTGGGCGATCTGGTTTCCCGATTGGCAGACGCTCGGATCGGTGCCGCCGTTCTCCGAGAATCCGCGCGCGCACCTGCAGCGCATGTTCCTGCCCACGCTGACCTGCGCGCTGCCGGTCGTGGCGTCGCTGGCGCGCATCATGCGCTCGGCCATGATCGATGCGCTCTCGCAGGACTACATCCGCACGGCGCGCTCCAAAGGCCTGGACGAGTGGACGGTGACTTTCAAGCACGCACTGCGCAATTCCTTGATTCCGTTTGTCACGGCGCTGGGCATCATGGCCGGTTACCTGTTCAGCGGCGCCATCGTGGTCGAGCAGGTGTTCGCCATTCCCGGCCTGGGGCGGCTCATGCTGGGCGCCATCGCCGACCGCAACTACCCGCTGATCCAGACCTCCATCCTGCTCGTGACCTGCGGCTTCGTGGTCATCAACGCGGTGATCGACCTGCTGTACCGGGTGATCGACAAACGCACCGGGACGACTGCATGACGACGCGCGGCAAACCGGCATTCTGGGCCGATCTGGCGCGCAATCCGGTGTTGTGGCTCGCCACGCTGCTGGTCGCGTCGCAGGTGCTGGTATCCCTCCTAGCCGGCGTCGTCGCGCCCTACGATCCGGTGGAGCAGGCCGTGGAGGCGCGGCTCGCGCCACCCAGCGCCGAATTCTGGCTGGGCACCGACAAACTGGGCCGCGACGTGTTGTCGCGCATCATCCATGGATACCAGTCGTCGCTCACGATCGCGTTTTCCGCGGTGCTGCTGGCCCTGCTCGTCGGAGGCATGCTGGGCATCTGGGCCGGATTCAAAGGTGGTGTGGTCGACCGCATCATCATGCGCCTGGCCGACGTGCTGTTTGCCTTTCCCATCATGCTGCTGGCGATCGGCGTGATCGCCATCCTGGGCACGACGGCAGCGTCGACGACGGCGGCGATTGCGGTGGTCTACGCGCCGATCTTCGCGCGCCTGATGCGCGGGCCGACGCTGGTGCTGCGATCGGCTGACTACGTGCATGCCGCGCGCAGTTTTGGCGCGGGCGACCTGCGCATCATCGCGCACCACATCATGCCCAATCTGGCCAGTGTGATCCTGGTGCAGACCAGCCTGTCGCTGTCGACTGCCATCTTGCTGGAGGCCAGCTTGTCGTTCCTGGGTATCGGCGCGCAGCCGCCGGCGCCTTCACTCGGGCGCATGTTGTCCGAAGGGCGCGACTACATACTCATCGCGCCCTGGGCCTGTGTGTTTTCCGGCCTGGCGATCCTGCTCGCCTCGCTCGGCTTCAACCTGCTGGGCGACGGCTTGCGCGACAGGCTGGACCCGCGCCTGCGCGGGACCGACTAGCCCCCTCAGCGCTCTGGAAAAGGAGAAAAGCATCTTGGAGTACGAAGTGTTTGGAGGGGCCATGTCCGGAACCAGCCTGGACGGCGTGGACGTGGTGCTGGCCAGGTTTTCGGGCGATGCACAGTCGGTAACGGACGGGGACGTGCGCGTGCTGGCGCATGCCTACGCGGCGTACCCAAGCGATCTGCGCGAGCAGATCCTGGCGGTGTGCCATGGCCAGCCCCTGACCTTGCCGCAACTGGGCATGCTGGACCTTGCAGTGGCGCGCCAATACATCCTGGCAGTGCAGCGCGCGCTGTCCGACGCGGGGCTCAAGCCCACCGACGTGCGCGCGCTGGGCGCGCATGGGCAGACGGTCAACCACCAGCCCCTGGGCGCGGACCGCATCACGCTGCAGATTGGCGACCCCAACACCATCGCCGTGGGTACCGGCATCGCGGTGGTGGCAGACTTCCGCCGCCGCGACATGGCACTGGGCGGGCAGGGCGCGCCGCTCGCGCCCGGTTTTCACGAGCAATGGTTCCGGCATCCTGAAAGGACCCGGGTTGTGCTCAATGGTGGCGGCATCGCCAACATCACGGCGCTGGGTCCGGGCCAGCCCACCTACGGTTTCGACACCGGACCGGCGAATGTGCTGATGGACGCCTGGTGCGCCTTGAAAACCGGCAAGCCCTTCGATGCGGACGGACGCTGGGCGCG
>JANPIY010000844.1:0-7101 GCA_031425255.1 Planctomycetota bacterium | reverse complement strand
ACCCGGTTGCCGATCAGCTAGAAGCGGCCAAGCCGCCAAGAGGCTCTGCGGTTGGAACTTCTTTTCCATGAAGCGAAAGGCGTTTACGGCCTGACGCACGGCACATGAGCCATGCCACCTCTGTGCCCTCTGTGGGCTCTGTAACGAATATCCTCTGCTTTCGTTTCCGCGGTGCATGAGCGTCAGACTCCGCTGCGGCAGGTGACCGCGCCGGACTGGCCCATGCTGGTCTCGAAACGGACCACCTCGTCGAAACCCTTCTGACGGGCAGTGATGCGGAAACGCAGTTGCAGGCGTTCGCTGTCGATCGGCAGCGGTACCACGCGCACGTGGGTCAGCCGCGGCTCGTATTTTTCCAGGCAGCGTTCGATCGCCCGCTGCAGATCGGCGGAGGATTCGGGCCAGTGGGGAATCAATTCGTTGGGCGGAGGGAGGCCGAGGTCCATCTGCGCCTGCGCCGATCCGACCCGGGTATTGAAGATGCGTTCGAGATTGCGACCGATGGAGGTCATTTGGACGTCGCCATCCGAACGGATGGTCCGGTGCGCGATGCGAGCAGGCTCGGCGAGCCGTTCCATGAGGGTGAGCATCTGCATGGGGCACTCCCGGGTCCGGGGTCCGGAGTCCGGAGTACGGAGTCCAGCAGCCCTGAAGTCCTGCGCGCGGATGGATGGTGATGGTGACCGTAGTCACCTGGAATCTGCTCGATGGCGTACCATCGCCGTCGATCGCGGACGCTGTCGGCCCAAGTCCGCACGCCGGACCCCGGGCCGTACCAATGAAGAATCACCCGCCGCTGCCGTCCCTGGGGGCGGCAGCAGCAGGTGATCGTCGCTCAGCTGTTGCCGAAGGGCTTGGAGAAGTCGTGGTCGGTGGTCTTGGTGCCTGGGAAGGTCCACTCGATGGTCTGGTAGGCGAAGGACACGGCCTCGACCGGCAGCTGGCCATCGTCCGAACCCGACATGCTGTAGCTGGAGACGCGGCACTTGCCGAGCTTGATCTTGATCGCGGCCGCATCGACGGTGCCGCCCTTCTCGTTCTTGTCCTTCCAGATTTCCAGCAGGATGGTCTTGATCTCACCGCGGCGATTGAGGCGTTCGATCAGCAGGTACGACGAGGCGTCTACCAGCTTCATGACATTCAAGGTGCCATGATCGATCTGACCCGCGAAGTCCTTGCCTGGGCTCACGCTGTAGTTGATCGCATGGCTGTAGCTCAGGAGTTCGACCCAGTCCTTGTGCGGCTGGCGGACGCTGCTGCCGACGATGCCATCGAGCTGCAGGTAGAGATGTTCTGACATGACGTGGTCCTTGGGAAAGTGGGTGGGGAAACGAAACGAGACAGGCAGGGATCAGGCGATCATTTCTTGTCGAGCTTGCCGGCCAGGCTGAGGGTGAACGACGCGCCCATGTACTTGAAGTGCGGGCGTACCTTGAGGCCGACCTTGTAGAATCCGGCCTCGCCGGCGACTTCCTCGACGGTGATCTGGGCCTGACGTAGTGGACGCGTGTTGCGCACGTGCGCGGAAGGCGCCTCGACGTCGGCGACGTACTGATTGATCCACTGGTTCAGCTCACGCTCCAGGTCGGCGCGCTCTTTCCAGGAACCGATCTGTTCGCGCTGCATGACCTTGAGGTAATGCGCCAAGCGGTTGACGATGAACAGGTAAGGCAGCTGGGTGCCCAGGCGGTAGTTGAGCTCGGCGGCCTTGCCCTCTTCGCTCTGGCCGAAGGTCTTGGGTTTCTGACAGGAGGCGGCGGCGAAGAAGCAGGCGTTGTCGCTGCCTTTGCGCATCGCCAGCGGCATGAAGCCCTCTTCGGACAGTTCGAACTCGCGACGCTCGGTCAGCAGCACCTCGGTCGGGATCTTGGTCTCGATCTGGCCCATCGCCTCGTACTGGTGCAGCGGCAGGTCGGGGACCGCGCCACCGCTCTGCGGGCCGATGATGTTCGGGCACCAGCGGTAGTTGGCGAAGCTGTCGGTCAGACGCGAGGCGAAGGCGAAGGCGGTGTTGCCCCAGAGGTATTTGCCGTGGTCGCCGACCACCTTCTCCTCGTAGTTGAAGGCCTTGACCGGTACCGTGCTGGCGCCGTAGGGCAGGCGCAGCAGGAAGCGCGGACAGGTCAGGCTGACGCTGCGGCTGTCCTCGCTGGAGCGGAACGACTGCCACTTGGCGTACTGCGGGCCTTCCATGATCGACTTGAGGTCTTTCAGGTTGGGCACCTTCTCGAACGAATCGACGCCGAAGAACTTGGCGCCGGCGGCGGCGATGAAGGGCGCATGCGCCATGGTCGAGACGCTGGCGACCTTCTGCAGCAGCGTGATGTCCTGCGGGCCGGGTCCAAAGTCGTAGTTGGCGATGATCGCGCCGAACGGCTCGCCACCGAACTGACCGTATTCAGCCGAATAGATCTGCTTGTAGAGGCCGGACTTGGTGATGTCGGCGGCGTCCTCGAAGTCGGTCAGGAGGTCGTCCTTCGCGCAGTTGAACAACTCGATCTTGATGTTTTCGCGGAAGTTCGTGCGGTCGACCAGCAGCTTCAAGCCGCGCCAGGCGGATTCGATCTTCTGGAAGGCGGGCGAATGCAGGACCTCGTCGAGCTGAGCGCTGAGCTTGTGGTCGATGCCCGCGATCATCGCATCGAGGGCGTTGCGATCGACCTTCTGGCTCGTCCCCTTGCCGGCGATCTCGCTGATCAGGGCTTCGAGGCCTTTGCGCGCGACCGAATAACCTTCGTCGGCGGGTGCCATCGAGGTCTCGTTCATGATCGCATCGAGGAGGCTGCCCTCGGCGCCCGCGGCGGCGGACTGCTTCTGTTCTTCCGGCATGGATGATTCCTTGGCTGTGGTTCGTGAGTCAGGTGTGACGCGCGCGCACCGGTCGGCGCTGGCGAGCGTCACCCCATCCGTGGATTATTTGGGTTTGATCTCGTCGAGGATCGCGTTGCGCGTCTTCTCATCATCGACCAGCGCCTGGATCTTCTTGCGGAAGGCCGGCACGTTGCCGAGCGGTCCCTTGAGCGCCGACAGCGCCTCGCGCAGTTCGATCAGCTTCTTGAGTTCGGGCACCTGCTTGGCGACCTGCTCGGGTTCGAAATCGCGCATGGTCTTGAACTTCAGCGACACCGGCAGTTCGGCGTCCTTCTCGTCGGTGAGGGCGTTCTTGACGGTGGTCGTCAGTTCGACCTTCTGCGCCGAGAGCACGTCGTTGAAGTTGTCCTTGTCGACGTTGATGGCCTTGCGGCTCTCCAACGGCGTTTTGTCGGCACGACCGGTGAAATCGCCCATGACGAACAGCTTGAGCGGGAGCTCCTTCTGTTCGGTGGCGTCGCCGGTGGCGGCCTTGTAGACGATATTGACGCGCTCCTTGGGAGCGACGGAGCCGTTATCTGCCATGTGATGATCCTTGAGTTACGGGTGCAGCCTGCGGGTGTTCTATCATGCCGCGATACATGCTTGGAAGCGCAACGGGAATAGCGGTGTCGTCAAAGAGCGTCAAGCCAATTCCCCATGCACTGCTCGGGCTTGGCGGGTGGTGGCTCACGGAACCACCTGCGATGGAAGCTGTAACGGGGCCAGCACGCCATCGAGCAGCCACTGATCGCCCTGCGGGAGATCGACGCTCAGCACCACCTGCGCGACGTACAGCCGCGCAGCATCGCCCAGCTCCCAGCTCACCAGCACGCCGCCCTGCGGGTGGAGGAGCGGCCTGCCGCTGGCGATCAGCCGCAGCAGCGACCACGGCTGGTCGTTGAAGGACACGCTGAGCCGGCGGTCGTCCTCGACGATGATGCTGAGCTGGCTGCTGGCGGGCCCATCCTGGGTCCAGCCGAGTCTGACCACCCGGTCGGGAGCATCGTAGAGTCCGGCGCTAGCGCCGCCGACGCTCAGGCGCATGTCATTGATGCCGGCCCGCGGACAGAAGCGCACGGTCAGCGGCAGGGTCAGGACATCGCCGCCGTCGCCGTAGATGAGGCCCTTGAGGCGCTGGGCGGCGGCGAAGGCGGCACGGGTGGTCGCCGGCACTGGCAGCAAGGGCTTGCCCAGCACGGAGATCTCCGCCGCCGCGTTGAACATCGTGGTCAGCTCCCACAAACGGCCGGACTTGGCACCGAAGAGCTGGGCGAAGACCTGCGGGTCGAGCGTGCGCGCATCCTCCGCCGCGTCCGCCATCGCCACGGTGAAGGGGAAGCGACCCGCGCACTCTTCCAGCCAGCGGCGGTGGAAACGTTCCTGCCACAGCCGATTGGCGTCCTCGCTGAGGGTGGTGACGGCGCAGTGGCGGGCCTGGTCGAGGACCTCGCCGAAGAGCCGCTTGGCGGCGCTGAAGAGCACCGGTTGATCGACCGCCGTCAGGGCCTTGGCGATGGTGCCCTGCGCCTCATTCATGGTGCGGGCGAAACCCGTGAGCATGACGCGATCGGCCAGGCGGGTGTCGGGATTGGCGCTGCCCAGGGCCGCGCAGGCCCCTTGCGCGGATTGCACCGCCATCAGGCACTGATCGAGCCACGCCGCCGAGGCGGGCGTCACCGCTCCGACCACCCCCTGCCCCTGCCACGCCGAGCGCAGCAGATGGCGCAGCGGGGATTGGGGACTGGCGAGATAGCCCAGCTTGGCGGTGGCCTGGTCGAGGTTGCCACAGGCGCCGATGGCGGCGCCCTCGACCAGGTGCTGCCATTGCTGCGGATAGGAGGACGGGACGGCGCGCAGCGCGGTGACCAGCGCCTGCGCGTGGTCGAGGCGCAGGTGGTCGGCAGCGGTGGCCACGGTCTCGACGTAGAGTTCGCGTTCGAACTGCTGGCGGGCGGAACCCAGCGCCTGGCGCAGGGCGCGCCCGACCGCCTTGCGCAGCTCGGGATCGGGGGCGGTCTCCAGCGCCGTCATCACCGCCTGGTCGGCGCCAGCGAAGGCCGCCAGCACCTGATCGATGGCGCCGGGATGGGCCAGCCGCGCACCGCTGGGATTGGCCTGGACGTAGTCGGCGAGCACGAGCTGGAAGGTCGCCAACGGTTTGAGCGCCGCCTCCAGCCATTCGAGCTGGTCCTTGGCCTCATTGCGCAGGTCGTTGGCGGAGAGGCTGATGACCTGGCTGCGCCAGATGGTGGCGAAGGCTTCGCGATAGGGCGACACCGGGCCGCCGAGCACCGCCAGCCGTTCGACCGCCTCGCCGAGATCGGCGAACGGTGCGACGCCGAGCCGCAGGGCGAGGGAGCGCCAGGCGCGCGCATGATCCGCGACGTACTGGTCGTTCAGCCGGGCGGCGACCTGGGCGGCGCTGAGCTCGATGCGCAGGGCGCTGAATTTGGCGGCCAATTGCCGGGCACGGTCGTCGATGGCGGGCGCGACGAAGCTGTCCCAGCCGGCCTGCGAATAGAGCCCGTTGATCTCGGCGTCGAGCGCGATGAGCGCGGCGCCGCCACCCACCACCAGCGCCTGGCGGCCGATCGTCGGATACAGCGTGCCGCCACTGGTGACGATCTCGACGCTGCTGAGCGGGATCCAGTGCGCCTCCTTGAGTTCGCGATTGATGGTCTCGAGCAACGGGCGGTCGGCTTCCGGTCCCCATTGCGCCCGCGGCAACGCCGTCAACGCGAAACGTAGTTGCTGGTTGGCGAGCTGTTCGAGAGCATCAGCGGTCACCGTCGGGACGGCGATGCCCGGCTCCACCGCGCGGGTCCAGCGCCCCTCGTCGAGCAACAGGCGATCGATCAATGCCCGCTCCAGCGGGACGACGCCGCACCACATCAGGTATCCGCGTTGGAGGTCGTAGAGCGCCTCGTAATGGCGCAGGGTCTTGTCGCCCTGGCGCAGGCGAGCCACCAGTTCCACGCGCAGGCGCTCATTGAAAGGCCGTGCCAGCCAATCGTGGAAACGTTGGAGGTAGGCGCGCCGGGCGAGCTCGGGGACATCCGCACCCATGGCCATGCCCGCGCGCAGCGGCAGGGGAATGCCGGCGGAGCCCGAGATGTCCTGCAACCGCGCCCGCAGCTGGTCGAGCGCCTCCAGGCCCTTGGCGCGATCCGCGCCGGCGAGCGCGAAGGCGCGCTGGGCCGGTGGCAACTGGCTCAGCGCCGCGGCGCCACGCTGATAACCGTGCCACCACCAGCCGCCCAGGCCGACTCCAAGCACCAGCGCGGCGGCGGCCAGCAGACCCTGGAGCCGGCGATTGTGCGCCAGCGCCTGACGGGTCGGCCGCCCCAGGGTGCGGTCGCGCGGCAGAAGGTCGGCGAACACCCCCTTGAGGAAGTACGCGCGCTGCTCCGCCGGTGCCAACGCCGTCGGCGTGGCGAGGTCGCTCAGATGGCGGCCGAGCAGTTGCGCCGTCTGGTCGATCGGCGTGCCGCTCTGGGCCGCGCTGGTGAAATAGAAGCCGCGCAGCTGGGCGCTGTCCTGGAAGGGATTGGCGCGCACCAGCGGTTCGATGAGCAGGCCCAGGCGCTGTTGCAGCAAGGTGAACTGGATGGGGAAGAGCAGGGCGCGCTGCTGCTCGTCGCGGCTGCGTTCCTGCGACAGCGCTTCGACCCGGCGGGTGCGCAACGCGTCATAGAGTCGCTGGCACTCGGCGTCGACGCGGTCGCGCACGCTGCCGCGGACGAACTCCGCCGGATCGACGCTGCAGCCCCACACCTGCATGCGGTCCTCGAGCGGGCTCTGGGCGAAGAACTCGCTGAAGCCATGCAGCAGATCGCATTTGCTGAACACCAGATAGACCGGCAGCGACATCCCGAGACGGGCGGTCACCTCATCGAGGCGGTCGCGCAGGGTCTGCGCATAGTCACCGACCTGATCCTCGCCCAAGGCCAGCAGTTCGCTGATCGCGACCACCAGCACCACGCCGGCCAACGGGCGGCTGCGCGGAGCGCGTCTGGCCAGCAAAGACAACAGCCAGGACCATTCACCCTGACGGATCGGGTCGCTGGCATAGCCGCCGCAGGCGTCGACGTAGACCCCCTGTTCGGCGAACCAGAATTCGCAACTGCGTGTGCCGCCGGTGCCGGCGGTGGCGCGGTAGCCGAGACCGACATGCGGAAAATTGAGCCCGGACTCGCGCACCGCCGCGGTCTTGCCCGAGCCCGGCGGCCCGATCACCAGATACCAGGG
>JANPIY010000843.1:0-7790 GCA_031425255.1 Planctomycetota bacterium | reverse complement strand
CGCGGTCTTGGTGATCTCGCTGAAGGTCACGCGCTTGAAACGTTTGGGATCGCCGCCGATGACCTCGCGCAGGTGCCAGGCGATGGCCTCCCCCTCGCGGTCACGGTCGGTCGCCAGATAGATGGTGTCGGCGTCGGCGGCGTACTCTTTGAGCTCTTTGAGCACCTTCTCCTTCCCAGGCAGGACCTCGTAGCGCGCGTCCCAGCCGTGCTCGGGGTCGACGCCCATGCGCCGGACCAGGGCGAGCTGCGAACGCACCGCCTTGGCGGCGATCTTCTGGGTGTCGCTGAGCTTCTTGGTCGCCGCCTTGGTCTTGGCCATGGCCTTGGCCTTGGCCGCCTTGGCGTCCTCGTCCTCTTCTTCGCTGGCACCCGATGGCAGGTCGCGGATGTGGCCGTAGCTCGATTTCACGACGAAGTCGCGGCCGAGGTACTTGTTGATGGTCTTGGCCTTGGCCGGCGATTCGACGATGACGAGTGAACGACCCATGAGGACCCTCTTCTCTGCTCTTAATGAATAGGCCGGCGCGTAAGGGCGTGGTTCTATGGTAGCGGGGGGACCACGGTCAAGGGTGGTGATGGGCTGACGCGCCCAGCGCATGATGCTGTCCCCAGGGCTTGTCCAGGATCACCTTTGTCCTTCACAACTCCTTGGCCTGCAATGATTCGCAGGCTCCGCAGCGGGCGCGAAAGCAGGCGTCGGACTGGCAATCGCGGGCACCTCCCACACCCTGCGGCGATGCTCAACGCCGCCGACCTGGTCGCCTCGCTGCTCATCCCAGGGCTGACCGCCCTGGCCGCGGTCGACCCCCTCGCCGAGCGGGAACGGCGCACGCGCATGGTCGCCGACGTGGGCGATTTCCTGCGCGGCAGCCTGGCCCTGCACGGCGCCTGGCTGGCCGCCCATCCCCTGCCGGACGCGCCCTGGGTGTGGTCGGTGGGCGACGCCCACGTCGGCAATTTCGCCACCCTCGCCACCGGTCCGCTGCGACGCGACGGACGCAGCGCGGTGACCTACGGCGTTGCCGACATCGATGATGAACACCCCACGCCCTGGCATTGGGATCTGGTGCGGCTGATGGCAAGCATGGCGGTGACCTTCGGCGGTGATCACCGGCGGCGCGGGGGCGACGAGCTCGACGCCTGCGTGCTGGCGGACTACCTGCGCATCATGCAGGCCGCCACCGAACACGACGACGACAGTGTACGCCTCGACTACCACGGCCTGCCGGAGGCGCTCAAGGCGGCGCTCGAACACGATGCGGATGAGCAGGTGCTGGAGCGTCACCGCCGCACCTTCATCGCCGGCAAACGCCTGCGCCCCGGCCGCTCCTGCAGCAAGGATGCCGTCGCCTGCGCCTTCCTGCGCCCGGCGGTCGAGGCCGCCCTGGACGGGCAGCCACCGGCCAAGGAGTGGGAGGTCCTCGATGTCGCGCGCCGCACCACCAGCGGCGGTCTGGCCTCGCTCGGCCGCCGGCGCTGGTGGGTCTTGGCGCGTGAACGCGACCGCGCCGGCGACTGGGTGCCACGCCTGCTCGAATTGAAGGAACACCGCCCGAGCGCGTTGGCGGTCTTCCTGCCGGCACAACCCTTCGCCGCGACCTCGGCGACGCGCTGGACGCTGCCCATGGGTGGCGATCCCTGGCAGCGGTTCGTGCCGCTGAATACCGGCGAAGCGCTGCTGCGCACGCGCTGCCAGGCGCGCACCGTCCTGGCACCTGCCAGCCTGGATGCCGGCGATCGCGTCCGCCTGGCGCGGCTGTGGGGCCAGCTGCTGGCGCGCGCCCACCTCGCTTCCAGCCAGGCGCTCGGCCAGCCTGCGAGCCGGACCGCACAGGTGCTGGCGGGCCAGGTCCAGGCCCATGGCGCCGCGCTGCGCGAGATGGCCAGTCAGCTCGGCGCCTGGAGCGGCAAAGCGCACCTGGCATTTCGCCGGCAGTGCTCCTGACATCGAGCTGACAGACGGGACACAACCCCTTATGGCGCAACCGGTATGTTTGTGAGCCCTCGTCACCCGATCGCCGCCGCCCATGCCTGACGTCCCCCGCCGCCACCTCTATGACCGCCCGATCGGCGTGCTCGCGGTGCTGACGGCGTTGCTGGTGCTGGGCGCCATGACCCTGCCGTCGATGCGCATCAACCTCAAACCCGAGGGGTTGACGGCGCCGCTGATCTGGGTCCGCCTGGCGATGGACACCGAATCCAGCATCGAAGCCCTCGAACAGCTCGCGCGCCCGGCCGAGGAGATCCTGCGTGGCCTGCCCGGCGTCGACTCGGTCGGATCGAGCACGCGGGGTGGCAACGTCCGGCTGTTCGTCATGCCGGCGGCCGATGTCACGCTGACCACCTTGTCCAACCAGGTCAGCGAGGCGCTCGACAACAACCGCCACCGCCTGCCGAGCAACTCCCGGCCCCGCATCGGCACCTTCAGCGAATCCGATCCGCCGATGGTGGCGGCCGCCTTCAATCCTGGGAACTACGACGACGCCACCTTCCGGGATCTGCTCGAACGTGACCTGCTGCCACAACTGCTGCGCATCCCAGGGGTGGCGGTGGTCAGCCACAATCTCGAAGGTGAAGGCACCCTGCTGGTGGCGTTCTCGCCCGAACATGCGGCGGCCACCCGCACCGATCTCGGCAAGGTCGCCAGCCACCTGACCGCGGCCCAGCCGCATTCGTTCCAGCTGCCGGTGCGTCAGGACGGTCGCCGTCGCGAGGAGATCATCCGCCTGCGCAGCGATGACCTGACCCAGGCGCACCTGCCGGATCTGCGCATCTCGCCGACCAATACCTTGAAGGAGATCGCGCTGATCGAGCCGCTGCCGTCCAACTACGGACGCTGGGTCACCGTCGATGGCAAACCCGGCTGCACGATGTCGATCTTCCCGGCCCCGGATGCCAACAGCTATGCCGCCTCCAAAGCCGTGACCCGGGTGCTGGAGCAGGAGACCAGGCGCCTCGGGATCCGTTACGTGCTGCAGAGTTCGACCCACGTGCAGATCGATGCCGCGGCCTGGGAGCTGGTCGATGCCGCATTATGGGGTGCGGGGTTCTCGGTGCTGTTCCTGCTGCTGTTCCTGGGGCGTTTCCGCCTGGCCATGCTGGTCTGCGTGTCGCTGCCGTTGTCGTTGGCGCTGGCGGTGCTCGCCATGGCCTGCCATGAGAACAGCATGAACCTCTTCACCCTGATGGGGTTCCTGCTCGCCTGCGGAATGGTCGTCGACAACGCCATCGTGGTTGGCGAAGCCCTGCTGCGCGCCCGTGGCTCCAGCGATCCGCTGGAGCGCATGGTGTCGCTGCGCCGCGCGGTCGCCGGCGTGGCCATGGCCATCGTCGTCAGCACCCTCACCACCGTCGCGTTGTTCCTGCCGATCATGGTGGTCGACAATCCCTGGATCCGCGTGCTGATCATGTCGATGGGCGAACCGATCATCTGGAGCCTGCTGGGAAGCCTGGCGGTGGCGCTGGTGCTGGTGCCGATGGCCTTCCCCTGGCTCTACCGCGGTGGCCTGTCGGGCAGCGGCGGACGGTCGCGTGGCCATGCGCGCTGGCTGATCGCCAGCGAACGCGCCTACGGCCGCCTGCTAGCGTGGTTCCTGCTGCGCCCGGTGATGGGCGTGCTGCTGGTGCTGGTGCTGGTGGTCCCTGGGATCGTCGGCTGGCTGCTGCTCGCGGAGGTGCCGGCCACCGAGGAGGAGGACGACCGTCATCTCGGCCTGCCGGTCCGGGTCCGCGGCAATCCGACGTCGGCGCAGTTGAAGGAGGCTTTCGCCGAATGGCAGGAGGTGCTCGGGCGACATCAGCGTGAACTCGGCATCACCTCGGTGATCTGCGACTGGAAGCTGGACGGGGGGACGCTCAACGTCTACCTCGACCCCATCGACGCCCAGCGCCGCCATGAGAACGACATCCAGAAAGCGGTCATCAGCCTGGTCAAACCCGGGCTGCACATCGCGCTCGCCGACCACCTCCAGCGCGCCAGTTCGGAGGCGATCAAGCTGCCTGAGCCAAAGAAGGACGAGGCCAAGAAGGACGCCGCGAAGGACGCCAAGGATGCCAAGGACGGTCGTGGTTCCCGGCGCGAGGGCGGCCGTGCCGGCGGTGGCGGCGGCAAACCACGCGACCAGCCGCGCGGCGATTACGCCTCGTCGATCCGCCTGTCGTTCCGCCTGATGGCGCCGAACGAGGAGACCATCGACCTCGCCTGGGAGAAGCTCCGCCCGCTGCTGGCGACCATCAACGGGGTCACCAACCCGGGGCCGCAGACCGAACCGCCGCCCACCGAGACCGAGCTGTCGCTGTCGCGCAGCGCCGAGGAACGCGGCTGGCGCGCGGATCAGCTGGCCGGGCAGGTCACCCGCTTCGGCGGCACCCGCCAATTGTTGACCATGCCCGACGGGTGGGGTCTGGCGGTCGGTCCGCTCGAGGGCCAGCCACGCACGCTGCAGCGCCTGCTCGGCGTCGAGGTGCGCCAAGGCAGCGGCGATCCGGACCGGCTCGAGAACCTGGTCGAGCGCCGCGAGGCCGCCACCCAGAACGAGATCAGACGCCGTGACGGGCTCAGCCAACGCGAGCTGTGGATGATGGTCGAACCGGCGCACTACAACGAGATCCGTGATCACCTCGGCGATTACCTGCGCCAGGCCGATGTGCCGCCGGCGACCCAGATCGGTCTGAGCTGGTGGGAGGAGCACGAGACCAAGCAGCAGCGCCAGATGATCGTCGCGGTGGTGTTGTCGATGCTCATCATCTACCTGCTGATGGGCGTGCTCTACGAGTCGGTCCTCGCCCCGCTCGCGCTCATGCTGACCATCCCGGTGGTCTACGTCAGCGTGCAGGCGGCCTTCAAGGCCGCGGGGCTGCAGCTCGACAACATGGTGATGGTGGGTTCCTTCCTGCTCATCGGCGTGGTGGTCAACCACGGCGTGGTACTGATCGATCGCATCGGCGCCTCGGTGCCGATGGAGCGCCTGGACCGCCTGCCGCGCCGGCTGCCGCTGCTGGCGGTGGCCGCTGGCGCCCGCCGCCGTTTCACCCCGGTGGTGCTGACCAGCCTGGTCACCATCGCCGGCGCCTTCCCGATGATCTTCGGCAATGGCCGCTTCAACGGCGACTCGGTGGCCGGTCTCGGGGCGTCGCTCGCCATCGGCATGGCCTGCGGCATGGTCTACACCCTGCTCGTGGTGCCGCTGGTGTATCGTTGGCTGGCCGCCCTGCGCGCCGGACTACGACATCTGTGGCATGCTTGCGCAGGCTGAACCCATGGCGACAACACCGATCATCCGTACACGTACGATTCATGTGAGAATCCTCCCCAGCCTGCTCCTGGCCCTCGGTACCGCCCTCGTGGCCTTCGCCGGCGACGCGCCCGCCGAGTACCCGCCGCCCCTGCCGAAACCGGTACCGAGCCTCTCGCATTGGCTGACGCCGCTGATCGGCGTGGCCAAGGATCCCGCCCTGGCGCAGCCGCAGGTGGTGCGGGCCGAACGCGAGATCAAGCGCAGCGAACTGCTGCGCTATCAGGTCATGGCGCGCTGGAACCCGGAGTTCACCCTGGGCACCAATCGCGACGAGAACCGCCGCATCTCCACCAGCTCGGTCGATGGTTTCGGGGTGGTGGTCGACAACAACACCACGCTCAACGGCGCCCTCGGCAACACCTTCTCGACCGGCACCACCGTGCGCCTGCAGGCGGTGTCGCAGGAGACCGAGACCACCAGCGCCTCGGCGCTCACCCCCAAGTACTTCAACAGCACGGTGCAGCTGGTGCTGTCGCAGGCGCTGCTGCAGGGCCGCAGCTACGAGGCCAATACCGCCGATCTGCGCAACGCGCTCGACCAGGCGGAGTCCGACCGCGACGCCCGCGACGAGCTGGTGGAGGTCCAGCTGCTGAATGTCAGCGAGCAGTGGATCGACCTCGCCCAGCGCGAGATCGAGTTCGACCTGCGCACCACCCACCTGGTCATGCTGCGGCGTTATCTCGGCTTCGCCGAGGAACGTGCGCGTCTCGGGCTGGGGCGAGAGCTGGATGCGTTCTCGCTGCGGCGCGACGTCGCCGCCGACGAGGCCGCGATCGGCATCTCGCAGCGGGCGATCTCATCGGTCAACGAACGCCTCGCGGTGGAATGGCCCGGCCTGGTCCTGCCCGACCGTCAGCCATTGCGCCAGACTGCGATCCCGCTGTCACCGCCCGTGCTCAGCTTCGCCAACACCCGCGGCGGCAGCACCGCGCTGCGCCGCATCAACGTCGCCGCGCGCACCCTGGTGGTGGCCAGCAGCAACAGCCTCGACCGCCTCGACCTGACCGGCTCGGTGGGCAAGAACGGCACCGATACCAGCCTGAGCGGCTCATGGTCCGAAGTCAGCGATCCCGAGACCTACCGCTGGGCCCTCGGCCTGAACTACAGCCACCGCTTCGGCAACGATGTCGAACGCATCGAACGCCACCGTGCCGCTCTCGCCCTCGACCAGGCGACGCTGCAAGGTCAGGCCGATGAGCGCGCCTGGCGCACGCAGGCGCTCAATCTGCGCCTGGCGCTCGACGATGCGCGCGCGCGTGTCGGCGAACTGGAGCGGGTCTACGAGGCCTTCCGCGAGGAGTTCCGTCTGACCAAGGCGCAGGCCGATGCCGGCCTGATCGCCATGCGCGACCTGATCAACGTCGACAACCAGTTGAACACCGCGCTGGTGCAGGTGATCCAGGCCCAACTCGATACCCTGCGCGCCGAGGTGCGGCTGCGTGCCCATGAAGACCGTCTGCTGGAGCTGGTGCCGAAATGAACACAGATAACCGTGCGGAGTGCGAAGTGCGGAGTGCGGAGTTCATCCGTGCACGCCAAGGAGCTCTCCCGACGCCGCACGCCGTACGCCGCACGCCGCACGCCGCCGCCCTGGCGCTGATGGCGCTGCTCGCCGCCGGCTGCGGCGCGACTCCACCGGCGACCGACGAAAAGCCGGCCGCCGGCGGGCGCGTCACCACGTCGTTGCCGATCCGCGTCCAGGTCGCTGGCCCAGGCAAGGTGGTCGAGACCTTGGCGGTGCAGGGGCGTCTGGAGGTCTGGCAGCGGGTGATCCTCAGCTCGCGGGTGTCGGGCATCGTGCAGGAGGTACCGGTGCTCTCGAATCAGGCGGTGGCGGCCGGGGCGACGCTGCTGCGTCTGCAGGCGCCGCTCGCCGACATCGAGGCGGCGCTGCGGGCCGAGACCAAGCTCGAACGTGCGCGTCGCGATCTGGATCGCCGTGAGCAGTTGCGCAAGATCGCCCCCGAGACCATCAGCATCGCCGACCTCGACACCGCGCGCGACCTGGTCAAGGACGCTGAGATCGAGGTCGAGATCTACCGCCACCGCGAGGCCAGCCGCGTGCTGGTGGCGCCTTTCGCCGGCATCCTGCTGATGCCGCCCACCACCGCCGCGGCCAACACCCAGCCGGTGATCACCGGGCAGCAGCTCGGCGAAGGGACTCAGGTGGCGGAGCTGCTCGACGTCAGCCGCTTCCGCTTGAGCCTCGATCTGCCCGAGCCCAACCTCCAGCGCCTGGCGGTCGGCCAGCACGTCACCATCACGCCGATCGCCGACAGCGTCGCCGCCACCGGCATCATCTCCGCCCTGCCGGCGGCCATCGACGCCAGCAAGGGCAGCGGGCGGGTCTTCGTCGACATCGCCATGCCCCCGAAGAGCTGGCGTCCGGGTGGTTTCATCGCCGCGCACCTGGTACTTGGTCAGACCGACGCGCCGCTGGTGCTGCCGCGCGACGCGGTGCTCTACCGCGAGAACCGTCCCTACGCCTGGG
>JANPIY010000842.1:0-8893 GCA_031425255.1 Planctomycetota bacterium | reverse complement strand
GCCAATGGCCAGCCGCAACGCCTGGTCGCCGCCTGCGCCCCAGGGTTCTTCGTCAACGTCACGACCTACAACGGTTCGGTCTACCCACCGAGCGCCCCGGGCGTCTACGCGGTGCGGGCGCAGGTGGATGACTTCGGCTATTTCGGCGAGGCCACCGGCACGCTCACCATCCTGGGCGTGCCTACGGTCGCGACCACCGTGCCCGGCAGTGTCGGCACCACCAGCGCGCTCAGCGGCGGCACGGTGGCCTCCGATGGCGGCTCCGCGGTCACGGCGCGAGGCGTGTGCTGGTCGACGGTGGTCAACCCCACCGTCGCCGACAGCCTCACCAGCGATGGCAGCGGGCTGGGGTCCTACACCAGCACCATCACCGGCTTGTCGCCCGGTACGACCTACCATGTGCGGGCTTATGCGACGAGCGCGGGCGGGGTGGGCTACGGCGCCGACGAGGTCCTCACCACTACCGCCACACTTCCGATCATGGGGCCGCCCTCGCCGGTCAGCGGCATCACGCCGAACAGTGCCCAATTCGCGGGCAGCGTGACTGCGACGGGCGGGTCGCCGGTGAGCGCGCGCGGGGCATGCTGGTCAACGTCGACGAATCCGACCATCGCGAACAGCTTCACCAATGATGGCTCCGGCATTGGCGCTTTCACCAGCACCCTGACCGGGCTGTCGCCGGGAACGGCGTATTACGTCCGCCACTACGCCACCAATGGCATCGGCACCGCGTATGGCGCCCAAGCCACGTTAACCACCACCGCCACCACGGCGACGGTCACCACCACGGCCGCCAGCGCGCCGACCACCACTACGGCGACGTGCGGCGGCGTGGTGCTCGCCGACGGCGGCAGCGCCGTGACCGACCGCGGCGTCTGCTGGGCGACCACGATCAATCCCACCATTGCCCAGAGCGTGACCCACGATGGCGCGGGCCTCGGTACCTTCGCCAGCGCCCTCACCGGCCTGACGCCTGGCACCACCTACAACATCCGTGCCTATGCCACCAACGCGCAGGGCACTACCTATGGCGCCAACCTGACCTTCATCACCGCCGCAACCGTGCCCACGGTCACCACCACGACCATCAGCGCGCTCACCTCGACCACGGCATCGAGCGGTGGCACGATCGCCACGGACGGCGGCTCGGCGGTCACCACGCGTGGCGTCTGCTGGTCGATCGCGGCGAATCCGACGATCAGCGATGCCAAGACGAGTGATGGCACCGGCATCGGCATCTACACGAGTGCGGTGACCGGCCTGGTTCCTGGGACGGCCTATCATCTCCGCGCCTACGCCACCAATGCGATGGGGACGGCGTATGGCATCGATCTTCCGTTCACAACCACCGCCATCGCACCCACCGTCACCACCACGGCGCCCAGCGCGCCCACCGCCACCGGCGCCGCCGGCGGCGGAACCGTGACGGCTGATGGGGGATCAGCCGTCACCGCTCGCGGAATCTGCTGGGCGACCACGGTGAATCCCACCACGGCCAACCCCAAGACCAGCAACGGCACGGGCACCGGCGCCTTCACCAGCGCGCTGACCGCCCTGACTCCGGCGACGCTCTACCATGTGCGTGCCTATGCGACGAATGGCATCGCCACTGCCTATGGTGACGACCTGACCATCACCACCGCGATGTCCACTCCGACGGTGACCACGACGGCGATCACCGCCCTCACGGCGGTCGGTGCCACGAGCGGTGGCACCGTCACCAGTGACAACGGCTCGCCAGTCACCGTGCGTGGCGTGTGCTGGTCGCTGCTGGCGAATCCGACCATCACGGACCTCAACACCAGTGATGGCTCAGGGTCAGGTTCCTTCACGAGCACGTTGCTCACGCTCACACCAAATACACTTTATCATGCGCGCGCCTATGCGACGAATGCGGTCGGCACCGCGTACGGCGCGGATGTACCCTTCATCACCACGGCGGCGGCGGCCCCGGTGGTGACGACGACGCTGCCGACGGCGATCACGACTTCTGGCGCCACCAGCGGTGGAAACGTGACCTCAGACGGCGGCGCGGCAGTGACCGCCCGTGGCGTCTGCTGGTCGACGGCGCTGAACCCGACCACGGCGGACAGCAAGACGACGGATGGTACGGGTACCGGCCCGTTCCCCAGCACGTTGGCCAGCCTGTCAGCAGCGACGCTCTATCATGTGCGCGCCTATGCGACCAATAGCGTCGGGACCTCGTATGGTTCCGACCTGACCTTCACCACCATTGGCGTACCGCCAGCGATCATCACGCCACCCGCGAACCGGTTGGTGGCGGTCGGCCAGACCGCGACCTTCAGCGTCGTCGCGACGGGATCGGCGCCGTTGACGTACCAGTGGCGCAAGGGCGGCGTCAACATCCCGTTGGCGACGGGTGCTTCCTACACCACGCCAGCCACAGCGTTGGTGGACAGCGGTTCGCTGTTCAGCGTGGTGGTGGCCAATAGCGCCAATACGGCGATCTCGCCGGATGCGACCCTCACCGTGGGCGCGACCGGTTCCATGCGCCGGGAATGGTGGACGGGCATCACCGGTACGACGATCAGCTCCCTGACCAGCAACGTAGCCTATCCCAACAGCCCGACGGCGGCGGTCCTGACGACGCTGTTCGAGGCACCGACCTCGTTCGGCGACAACTATGGTGCGCGCATGCGCGGCTACGTCGTCCCACCGACCACCGGTTCCTACGTCTTCTGGATCGCCAGCGATGACGTGGCCGAGCTGTGGCTGAGCGCCAGCGAAAATCCGTCCCCGCTCACCAAGATCGCCAGCGTGACCGCATGGACCAACAGTCGTGAATGGACCAAACAGCCCGCGCAGCAATCGCTGCCAGTGTCACTGGTCGCTGGTCAGGTCTACTATATCGAAGCCTTGCACAAGGAGGCCGCCGGTGGGGACAATCTGGCGGTGGGTTGGCAGTTGCCCGCTCTGACGCTGGAACGGCCCATTCCTGGCACGCGACTGATCCCATTCGCCGGCACGGTGAACACGGCTCCAGCGGTGACGACGACGATGGCCACCGCAGTCACGTCGAACACCGCGACCAGTGGCGGCAACGTCACCGTGGCTGGTGGCCTCACCATCACCGCACGCGGCGTATGCTGGTCGACCACGCTGAACCCAACGACGTCGAACAGCAAGACCACCAACGGAACGGGTACCGGCTCGTACTCCAGCGCGCTGACCGGACTGACGTCGGCGACGCTTTACCACATACGCGCCTATGCGACCAATGCGGTCGGCACTTCGTATGGCGCAGATATGACGTTCACGACCGCAGTGGCTGCCCCGACGATCACTACCATCGCGCCGATCACCGGCCCGACCACCGGCGGCACGTCGGTGACGATCACCGGCACCTCCTTGACCGGGGCGACGACGGTGACATTTGGCGGCACGACCGCGACGATCGTCAGCAACACGGCTACGCAGATCGTGGTGACGACTCCGGTGCGCACCGCGGGTGCGGTGAACGTGGTGGTCACGACGCCAGCCGGCTCTGTGACGAGCACCAACGGTTTCACCTACCAGGTCGCGCCGACGATCACCGGTATCGCGCCGGCCTCGGGACCGGCGACTGGCGGGACGTCCGTGACGATCACCGGCACCACTTTGACCGGTGCGACCTCGGTGACCTTCGGGGGCATCGCATCGACCATCGTGAGCAACACGGCGACGCAGATCGTAACAACCACCCCGGCAGGTACCGCCGGTGCGGTGAACGTGGTGGTCACGACGCCGAGTGGCGCCGTGACGAGCACCAACGGATTTACCTATAACCCCACCCCGACGATCACCGCTGTCGCCCCGCTCTCTGGGCCGATCGCTGGCGGTACCTCGGTGACGATCACCGGCACGACGCTGGCCGGTGCCACATCGGTGACCTTTGGTGGCACCGCGGCCGCCATCGTGAGCAACACGTCTACGCAGCTCGTCGCCACGACTCCGGCCCATGCCGTCGGGGCGGTGAGCGTGATCGTGACGACGCCGAATGGCAGCGTGACCCTGACGAACGGCTTCACCTACACCGGTGCCACCAATGCCGTGCTTTTCGATACGAGTAGTGGTCTCTGGGCTCCCATCAGTGACCTGCTCCCTGGCTTCACCCTCGGCGAATGCACCATGATGGGATGGTTCCGCTTCGATGGGGCGCATGCCACGGATTGGACGAGTCAGCCGAATTCATTCAGCAATCTGATCGCGCTGGTCAATCCGGGTGCGATCTACGGGAACAGCAGGTATCTGCAGATATTCAATGGAACGGGAGGCGCTGAGGGCACCAGTACCCGGCTCCTGGTGTCGCCTGGCATTGCGAATGAGATGATCCTGTATGGGCCAACGGGTGGTCACGGCATCCTGCCGGATGCCGGCCTCCCACTGAATACCTGGAAGCATATTTCACTGACCCGCCGCAATAATGCCGGAACATGGGTTTATACGCTTTATATCAATGGCGTCGCCAATGTGACCGGAACGGATGGAAGCAACCAGTCTCTCATCGAAATGAATCGGCTTCTGTTGGGCAAGGGACAGCCCGGGGATGAGTTCGTCGGAGCCTTGTGTGCGGTGAAGATCTGGTCTGCCAGTCTGACCCCAGCGGAAGTGAGTGCGGAGGTTCCGCGTCGTACGGTAGCCCGCCTGGCCAATCTGACGCGCAGCTATGAGCTCAACGGACCGACGGATCTCACCGATCACGCAAATGTTGGCGTCGCGCTGACTGTGGGTGGCACCATCGGGGTGACGGCTGGTCCGTCAGGACTCGATGATGTCGCCCCGACGATAACTGCGATTGCGCCAACCTCGGGTCCGGCCACGGGCGGCACGTCGGTGACGATCACCGGCACGCTGCTGACTGGTGCGACGTCGGTGACCTTCGGCGGCACGGCGGCGACCATCGTGAGCAACACGGCGACGCAGATCGTGGCGACGACGCCAGCGCGTCCGGCCGGTGCGGTGAACGTGGTGGTGACGACGCCCGCGGGCGCGGTGACGAGCACCAACGGCTTCACCTACAATGCGGTCCCAACGATCACCACCATAGCTCCGACCTCGGGTCCGACGACGGGTGGCACGTCGGTGACGATCACCGGCACGCTCCTGACTGGTGCGACGTCGGTGACCTTCGGCGGCACGGCGGCGACCATCGTGAGCAACACGGCGACGCAGATCGTGGCGACGACGCCAGCGCGCGCGGCAGGTGCGGTGAACGTGGTGGTGACGACGGTCGGTGGCAATGTGACGCTCACCAACGGTTTCACCTACAATGCGGTGCCGACGATCACCACCATCGCTCCGGCGTCGGGTCCGGCGACGGGTGGCACGTCGGTGACGATCACCGGCACGCTCCTGACGGGTGCGACGTCGGTGACCTTCGGCGGCACGGCGGCGACCATCGTGAGCAACACGGCGACGCAGATCGTGGCGACCGCCCCGGCGCGCGCTGCGGGTGCGGTCAATGTGGTGGTGACGGCTGCGGCCGGCGCGGTGACGCGCACGAATGGCTACACCTATGTGGCTGCTCCGACGCTCACCGCCATCGCTCCGACCTCGGGTCCGGCGACGGGAGGCACATCGGTCACCATCACCGGCACGCTCCTGACCGGCGCGACGTCGGTGACCTTCGGCGGCACGGCGGCGACCATCGTGAGCAACACGGCGACGCAGATCGTGGCGACGACGCCAGCGCGTCCGGCCGGTGTGGTGAACGTGGTGGTGACGACGGCCGGTGGCAATGCGACGCTCACCAACGGCTTCACCTACACGGTTGCGGGAAGCCCGCCGTTCGTGGCCACCCAGCCGGTGAGTCGCACGGTGGCCGTCGGATCGACGGCGAGCTTCTCCATCGTCGCCAACGGCACGGCCACCCTGACCTACCAGTGGAGTCGGAGCAACAACGCCGGTTCGAGCTGGGCGACAGTCACAGGCTCAGCAGCGACCTTTACGACCGGTGCGACGGTGCTGGGAGACAATGGGGCGTGGTTCCGCTGTGTAGTGACGAATGGCCTCGGAACGGCGACCTCGACCGTGGGGGTGTTGACCGTCCAGACCGCACTCCCCGACCAGAGCGTGCCGACCATCCCTGGGACGCCGACCCTAAGCGGCAGCACCGGCAGCACCGTGTCGATCCAGTGGACGGCAGCGAGCGACAACGTCGGCATCGCGGGTTATGAGGTCCGACGCTTCGATGTGGTGATTGGCCAGGTGCCCAGCGGCCTGACCTTCACCGATACGGGCTTGGCACCGACCACGGACTACGAGTACAGCGTGCGGTCCTACGATGCCGCCGGGAACCGCTCGCCATGGAGTGTCGTCCTGCCGGTCACCACCCCGGCCGACGCGACGCCGCCTGGCATTCCCAGCGCCGTTGGGGTCATCGGTGTCACCCGGACCACGGTCACGTTGGCCTGGACGCAAGCGACCGACGATGTGGCACTGGAAGGCTATCTGGTCTTGCGAAATGGCGTCGAGGTTGGCGCGCCCACCGCAACCGGCTTCACGGACACCGACCTGATCCCCAGTACCAGCTACACCTACACCGTCAAAGCCGTCGATCAGGCCGGCAACCAGTCCGCGGCGAGCACGGCCGTGGTCGGGGTGACGCCGCCGACGGTTCTGCCGCCGACCAATCTCCTGCTCGGGAGCCGCACCGACACCACGCTGGTCATCACTTGGACCCAGGCCGTGGATCCGCTCGGTTATGGCCTCGGTGGCTATGACGTTCTGGTCAACGGCGTGGTCGCGACCAGCGTCGGGCCGGTGGCGACGGCGACCGTGGTCGGGCTGTCCATCAGCACCTCGTACGTGATCACCCTGAAATCGATCGACAACACCGGCAACCGCTCGGCTGCGAGCCTGCCCCTGGCGGTGAAGACCAATGGCGACGTCACCGCCCCGACGGCGCCTGGCACGCCGACCCTGGTCACCAGCGGCATGGGCTCGCTCAGCATTCAGTGGCCGGCATCGAGCGACAGCGTTGGCGTGACCGGATACCTGGTGCAGCGTGGCGGGTCCACTATCGCCCATGTCGTCGGGCTCACCTTCACCGAGAACGGTCTGACCCCCAGCACGTCGTATTCGTACTCCGTCCGCGCCTTCGATGCGGCCGGCAATGTCTCGACGGCGAGCGCAACGGTGAGCTTTTCCACGACGGCCGACGGCGTCGCACCGACCGCGCCGAGTGGCCTGCAGGTGGGGACGACCACGGCGAGCAGCATACCGCTGAGCTGGACCGCTTCGACCGACAACGTCGGCATCCAACATTACGTGGTGCAGCGCACCGGTTATGGCCAGGTCGGCACCACCTCCGGCGTCACCTTCATCGATACGCTGTACCTCGTCCCAAGCACCTCCTACACCTACACCGTGAGTGCACGCGACCTGGCGAACAACCTCTCAGTGGCGAGTTCGCCCGTGATGGGAACCACCACCGCCGACACCGTGGTTCCGACCAAGCCAGGCACGCCATATCCGCCCTATTCGAACTCGGTGGGTGGCACCACCATCAATCTGCAATGGGGACCTTCCACCGACAACGTGGCAGTGACCGCCTATAACGTCTACCGCAATGGCGCCATCGTGGGCACTCCGACGACCACCAACACCTTCGCCGATACCGGCCTGACGGCGGGCACCACCTACAACTACACGGTGATCGCCCGCGATGCGGTGGGGAATTCATCGCCCGTCAGCAACCTCGGCACCTTCACCACCACGGCGGACGCGACCGCGCCACTGCCGCCGACCAATCTGACGCTGTCGACGCGCACCGATTCCAGTCTGACGATCTACTGGACCGCGGGCACGGATGCCGGCGGCAGTGGCGTGGTGTCCTACGATATCCTGCTCAACGGCACGCTCAGCTCGACGATCGCCGCCAATAGCTCAACCGTGATCAGTGGTCTGACCGCGAACACGGCCTATTCCATCACGATGAAATCCGTGGATGGCGCCGGTATCCGTTCGGGGCCCAGTCTGCCATTCGCCATACGCACCCTGGGTGACGTCACTGCTCCTAGCGCTCCGGGCATCCCGACGTTGACCGGCAATACCATGTCGTCGGTGAGCCTCCTGTGGACCGCGGCGAACGACAGTGTGGGAGTGGTGGGTTATCGGGTCCAGCGCAGCGGCTACGACGTGGGCAATGTGACCAGCGGCCTCGCGTTCACGGATAGCGGGTTGGTACCTGGCTCCTCATATTCCTATTCTATCCGTGCCTACGATGCCGCCGGCAATCTCTCCGCCAATGGTCCATCCGCCTCTTTCAGCACCTTGGCCGACGGTGTTCTGCCAACGGCGCCGACCGGTCTCGGCGCCAGTGCGCCGGTATCAGGCAGTGTGTCTTTGAGCTGGACGGCGTCGTCGGACAACGTCGGCATCCAGAATTATGTCGTGCTACGCACCGGGTATGGCCAGGTCGGTACCCCTACCGGCACCACCTTCATCGATGCGACGAACATCCTGGGCAACACCACCTACACCTACACCGTGTCGGCGCGCGACCGGGCGGGTAATGCCTCGGCCGCGAGCACGTCGGCCTCGGTGACTACACCAGCGGATACCGTGGCGCCGTCGGTGCCCGGCGTGCCCTATGTCGCATCACCGGGCTACCTCACTTATACCACTGCCTACCTGAACTGGGGCATGGCCAACGATAATGTCGGAGTGACCGCCTATAGCCTCTATCGCAATGGCGCCCTGATCAGCAGTCCCACCACTCCCTACTTCGGCGACAGCCTGCTGATCCCTGGGACGACCTACAGCTACACGGTGACCGCCCGCGATGCTGCCGGCAATATCTCGGCGAGCAGTGCCGTGGGTGTGGTGACGACTTTGGGTGACACCATTGCTCCAAGCGCTCCCACCAGCCTCAACGTGTCGAGCGTGACGG
>JANPIY010000841.1:0-3141 GCA_031425255.1 Planctomycetota bacterium | reverse complement strand
GGCGCGCGCGAGGCTGGCATCCAGGGGGTCGATAGCAGGGGGCTGGACCGCCCTCGACACGGGGAGCGCCACAACGCTCGTCGTTGCATCATGTCTGGACTCGTCTGGACCGGCCCGGAGGGCCTCGTGGCGGAGAGGGTGTCTATCGATTCCAGGGCGTTTGTAATTGAATATATTACATAAAATTAGCGGCCTGGACGTTAGGTACCCCCATGAATGCCCCCAACGCCTGCCAATCGCGTCCGGTCCATATTGGCAATTGGGCCGAAGCGAGATGGCGAACCGGCTGCTGGCTACGTAATGGGCCTGAGCCGAATTGCGTCGGCCAAGTCGAGCATGATGATAACGTTAGCGTTGTTGGAGCCGTCCTCATCGCCGACACCGGCCGCCGTTTGGTCGAAAGCGCCATCCCAGTGCTGGGGTAGAACCATCGGGGTTTGGCCGGGGCCGCGCCGGCCGTACGCGATGGTCCCGGCGGGGTCAGTCTTAGTATCGGCCAGTTCAAATTGGGACGATGGCCGCGGTGTAAAGGCTGGTGCATGTCGCCACCGATGTGCAGCAACCAGCACACCGCCACCGCCCGATCTTGCGGTCGCGCCTTTGCGTCGCGCGCAATCGCAACGTTGGATGCCCACTGGTCTTCCGCGGCGCCTACCGTGTACCGGTCGAGCAATGTCCAGCCATTCACGACCTTCAAGGCATAGTGCCAGTCCAGGCGATCCCAGGCTGTCTGGCGTACATCATCGGGCCAACGTGCCATCAGCCCGAACATCCGACGCATCCGCGCTTCGCCAGACAAGCCGGCGAGGTTGCTATCGAGGCGCGCCTTGTCCGGATGGTGAGCTATGAAGGCGACAACGGCCTTAACCCCGGCAGGGTTTGACGTGATGTAGTGGACGGCCCCTGCGCCGGCGAGATTGTGCAATGATGTGATCGTTGAGCCATGTGTGGACGGCCCCGCGGTGAAAGAGGTTTTGAGCTTGATGAGCACCGGTCGGGTGTATCCATGTGTTCGGCCTGTTTGCGCAGCACCGCATGGCTGCATGCCCTGATGAAGTCCGCGGATCGGGCCCCTAATCACTTCATCGCGCTCGAAGCGCTCTGCTCCCCCGGGTTTGTGCGATCCCCGGTCTGATCGGTTTGTCATCACCACCCAGCTGTCCTTACACCATCCTGCTGCTCGCTTCAGCGCGCGGACGGGACAGCGGTAACGCGGCGACGGCCGCGTAGACCTCCTTGCGCGCCATCACCGCCCAGGCGATGCGCGCTGTCTTGTTGGCAAGCCCCACGGTCGCGATCTTCACTGGCTTGCGTTCAAGGAGCTGCGCCAAGTATGGTTGGGGGCTGGGATGTTTGGTCGCCATGCGCATCACGGCGGTGGCGCCGACAACCAATAGCTTACGGAGATATCCGTCGCCTTGCTTGCTGATACAACCGAGACGTTCCTTGCCACCTCAGCTGTGCGGTCGCGGCGTACGGCCGAGCCAGGCTGCGAACTGACGACCGGACCGGAAGAGGGATGTGTCAGGTACTGCGGCCGCGATCGCCGACGCGGTAATCGGACCGATACACGGGATTGTGGCAAGGCGGCGGCTCGTATCGTCGTCGCGATGCCAGGCGATTATCTGCGCCTCAAGCCGCTCGATCTCGCGGGCCTGCAAGCGAAATTGCGCTCCGATCGTGTCAAGTGCCGACCTCGCGTGAGCCGGCAGCGTTTGCTGCTCCGTGTGCAACAGATTCGTTAGGGCAGTTACCCCGCCAGCGCCTTTGCCGGCGACAATGCCATACTCCGCGAGATGCGCCCGAAGTGCGTTGATCAGCGCGGTCCGCTGCCGGACCAGCAGATCGCGGGTCTTGTGAAGCATCAATACCCCCTGCTGGTCGACACGCTCCACCGCGGCGAATCGCATCGTCGGCCTAGTTACTGCCTCGCAGATCGCTTCCGCATCGGCGGCGTCGGTCTTCGCGCGCTTCGCGTAAGGCTTTACATAGGCAGGCGGCATGAGCCGGACATCATGCTCGAGCGCCAAAAGCTCCCGGCCCCAATGATGCTCCGACGCGCATGCCTCCATACCCACCAGGCAAGGCGGCAACGAAGAGAAGAGCTTAATCACCTAGGCTCGGCTGTGCTGCCGGCGAACCAGCACCTTGCCATCCTCGCTGATCGCGCGGAGCTGAAAGACGTTCTTCGCCAGATCAACACCAACGGTCCCGATATCCTGCTGCATCGATCGACTCCTAGACGTGGCTCAACGACCACATCATTGCATAATCTCGCCGGTGCAGAGGCCGTCCACCACATCACGTCAGGTCCACTGTTTGCAGCCCCGGCACGACGAAACCGCTAGTCAGCGCGCGCCTCGTAGCGGAACGGCGTGAACAGCAGGTAGTGCCGGTTTGCGCATGCCGCCGGCTGTGGTGGCCTCGAGCCGGAAAACTGCTCGAAGCTCCCGATTTAACCAAAGCGAGCTGTGCGGGAGTTGTAGTACAGCACCTACGAACGTCGTGCATTTCGGTGGTAAGCGGGTTATCATCCTAAACATAGCCGTTTTGCCGCACACTGAAATGGCGGTCAGCTGCCACGATTATGTGATCATCAACCGACATTCCGAGGTGTCTTGCTGCTTCAATTAGATTCTTGGTCGAACAGATTTCGGAGCGCGTCGGAGTAGGATCTCCACATGGATGATTGCTTGCAACGATCATTCTAAAAGCGCCAATGCTCAGACCAATCCGTACGATTTCGTGAGGATACACCGGTGCATGATCGATGGCACCGATGACATGTATTTCATCGCGAATGACATGACGATGTTTGTTTAGAAACAGTACTCGTATCTGAATGTGATCAAGATTCGCAATTTCCGCGTGGATGTAGTTCACCAATGTCTGGACAGAATCTGCGCACCAAGACTTATTTAGCGGCTGTCTCATTACAGCCGATGTAATCTCCTTTGCCAGATGTAGGGCAGCGCTCGCGCGCCCATCCCCTCCAAGAGCCTTGAGCCGAGTTCCAGTCATCCGTGTTGCAGCGCCGAGGCTTCCCATTTCTAACAATACGCGCTCGGCTAGAACAGAGCTAAACTGCTGAATACCGTGCCTATCGAACAGGGCTGTCAAGAGTTCCAGGTCCGTAGGTGC
>JANPIY010000840.1:0-8438 GCA_031425255.1 Planctomycetota bacterium | reverse complement strand
CGGTGAAGAAAATACAAACGACCATAGCCACAGAGCCCACAGAGAGCACCGAGGAGAGTCTTGAGTTGCTCCTTGGTTCCTCCCGTTGTCCCTCTGTGCTCTCTGTGGGCTCTGTGGCACATGCTGTCCCTCTTGTCCGTCCCTCCGATCGTCCGCAGTGACAACCACCATGCTCACCACCAGCCCGCGTGACCCCGCCACCGCCAGCCACAGCCAGGTCGTCGACTCGGGTGATGGCTGGACGCGCATCGTCAAGCGCGGCCAGGTGCTGCGCATCGTCGACCTCGAAGGCAACCAGGCGGTCGACACCATGTTCTATAACGCGGCGGACCCCGCCGAGCGCTACTGCGCGGCGACCACGCTCCGGGTGCAGGGACGGGTCTACCTCTCGACCGGTACGCGGCTGCTCTCCAACCTCGGTCGGCCGTTGATGACCATCACTGCCGACACCTGCGGTCGGCACGACACCCTGGGCGGGGCCTGTGCGGCGGAATCGAACGCCGTGCGCTACAGCCTCGACAAGCTGCACATGCATAACTGCCGTGACACCTTCCTGCTGGCCTTGGCGCAGCATGCGGAGGCGACTGGCCAGCAGCTCGGCAAACGCGACCTGTCAGCGAACGTGAATTTCTTCATGAACGTGCCGGTGACCCCCGCGGGTGGCCTGACCTTCGCCGATGGGGTGTCGCAGGCCGGCAAGTATGTCGAGCTGGTCGCCGACCAAGAGACCCTGGTGCTGGTGTCGAACTGCCCGCAGCTCAACAACCCCTGCAACGCCTACAACCCCACCCCGGTGCAGATGCTGGTGTGGGACGTATGAGCAGCGCCATCGCGGTTTCCGAAACGCGCCATCTCCTGCGTGAACGCTGCATCACCCTCGGGCTGCGTTTCGGCCGTGCCGGGCAGTGGGTTCGCCGCGTTGGCGTGATCTGCTGCGCCGGTCAGGCGCCGAGCGACCGCGACCTGACCCTGCGTCAGGGCGATGCGCTGGTGCTGGAGCTTCGCCCGGCGCCCGCACTCGACGCCTTGCGGGCGGAACTGCACCAGGCCGCGCTCGCCCTGGTCGGCGAGCTTCCCTCTGGGCAGGCGCGCGAGGTGGTCTTCGCCATCGCCGACGGTGAGGCCACGGTCGAGGAGATCACCGCGAGCGCGCTGCCACCCGCCGTCAGCGGCGGCACCATCGCCAGCACGCGCATCGTCGCCCTCGGCGGCGGCCGGCTGGTTGCCGCCGAGGTGCCCGCGGGAGCCGAGGCATTGGTCGCGGTCGGCGATGCCATCATCACCGGTACGGTGCTGGTGCGCCTGAGCGCGCGCGGCATCGACGCCACGACGGCCCTGGCCGCGCTCGGACGCCAGGTCGCAGGGTTACGCTTCGCCGGCATCGGCACCGACCAGCGGCGCATCGCCGCCTTATGCGCACATCCCGCGCTGCCTTCCGGCAGTGCCAGCGCCGCGCTCGCCGGCCTGCCGCTGCCACCCGCGGACCTGGCGGTGTTGACCCCGGGCATCCAGACCACGGTGCAGGATCTGCCAGGGCGCACCGGCTACTGGGCGGTGGGCGTGCCGCCGTCGGGCCCGATGGATGACCTTGCGCTGCGCCTGGGCAACCGCCTGGTCGGCAATCCCGAGGGGACCGCGGGCTTGGAGATGACCTTGGGCGGCATGGCGCTGCGCTTCGGCCGTGCCGCGGTGGTGGCGCTCAGCGGTGCGCCGCTGCGCGCCGAACTCGATGGTGGCGCGCTGGAGTGGTGGCAGCCGATCGCTGTGCCGGCGGGTGGTGTGCTGCGCCTCGGCGGTCTGGAGGGCGCCGGTGCCCGTTCGTACCTCTGCGTGCGCGGCGGTATCGACGCGCCGCTCTACCTCGGCAGCCGCAGCACCTTCACCCTCGGCGGCTTTGGCGGACCCTCCGGGCGCGAACTGCGTGCCGGCGATGAGCTGCAGATCGGCGACGTCCAGCCGGTGGGTCCGGCCCAGCCGTTGCCACGCGGTGTCATCCCCCGTTACGAGCGCACCTGGCGCATCGGCGTGCTCTATGGTCCCCATGGCGCGCCGGATTTCTTCACCCCCGCCGACATCCGCGAATTCTTCGCCGCGACGTGGACGGTCAGTCCGCAGTCGAACCGCACCGGCGTGCGCCTGATCGGCCCCAAGCCACGTTGGGCACGCAGCGATGGCGGCGAGGCCGGGCTGCATCCCTCGAACATCCACGACAATGCCTATGCCCTCGGCTCGATCGATTTCACTGGCGACATGCCGGTGGTGCTCGGGCCCGATGGTCCCAGCCTCGGCGGCTTCGTCTGCCCAGCGGTGGTGGCGATGGCGGAACGCTGGAAACTCGGCCAGCTCAAGGCCGGCGACCAGGTGCGCTTCGTGCGCCTCGATCGCCCGGCCGCGCGCGCGCAGGCGCTCACCCAGGGCCGCGCGCTCAGCGACCAGGCGCATCCCGAGGAGGGCGCCATCCTGCATCGCCAGACCGCTTCGGCGACGCGCCCGGCGGTCTGCTACCGGCGCTGTGGCGACGATCACCTGCTGGTGGAATACGGTCCGCTCGTGCTCGACCTGGGGCTGCGCATGCGCGTATTCGCGCTGCAGCGGCAGCTCGAGACGCTGAAGCCGGCCGGCATCCTCGACCTCACCGCCGGCATCCGGTCGCTCCAGGTGCATTTCGATCCGGCCTTGATCGACGAGGAGCGTCTGCTCGCTCTGCTGGTCGATGGCGAGGCCGAACTGCCCAGCGCCGATCACCTGGTGGTGCCCTCGCGCACCGTGCACCTGCCGTTGTCGTGGGACGATCCGGCGACCCGCACGGCGATCGACATCTACATGCGCACGGTCAACAAGAACGCCCCTTGGTGCCCGTCGAACCTCGAGTTCATCCGCCGCATCAACGGCCTGGACTCCATCGACGAGGTGCAGCGCATCGTCTTCGCCGCCGAGTACCTGGTGCTCGGCCTCGGTGACGTCTACCTCGGCGCGCCGGTGGCGACGCCACTGGATCCGCGCCACCGCCTGGTCACCACCAAGTACAACCCGGCACGCACCTGGACGCCGGAGAACGCGGTCGGCATCGGCGGCGCCTACCTCTGCGTCTACGGCATGGAGGGCCCTGGGGGTTACCAGTTCGTCGGCCGCACGGTGCAGATGTGGAATTCCTGGCGCACCACCACCGCGTTCGCTCCCGGCACGCCCTGGCTCCTGCGACCGTTCGACCGCATCCGCTTTTATCCCGTGAGCGCCGCAGAACTGCTGCGTATGCGCGAGGACTTCCCACGCGGCCGCTTGCAGCTGCGCATCGAGGACGGCGAGTTCTCGCTCGGCGCCTACCGCGCTTTCCTCGCCGACCACGACCGCGAGATCACCACCTTTACCAAGCGCCGCGAAGCCGCCTTCGCCGCCGAACGTGGGCGTTGGCAGCAGACTGCCGGCGGGGCGCCATGAGCCGGCTGCTCGGAGCCCTGGGGGCGCGTTACCGCGCCGGGGCCTCACCCGTCACGGTGGTCGAGGAGACCTATGCCCGCATCGCCGTGCACGACGATGCGGCCCTGTTCATCCACCTGCGCCCGCGTGAGGAGGTCATGGCGGAGGCCCGCGCCCTGGCCGGGCGCGACCGCGCCGCCATGCCGTTGTTCGGTGTGCCCTTCGTCATCAAGGACAACATCGACCTGGCGGGCGTGCCGACCACCGCCGGCTGTCCAGCCTTCGCCTACGTGCCGACGCGTTCAGCGGCGACGGTCGAGCGGCTGATCGCCGCCGGTGCGCTCCCGCTGGGCAAGACCAACCTCGACCAGTTCGCCACCGGCCTGGTCGGCGTGCGCTCACCGTATGGCGTGCCACGCAATCCGCTGCGCGCCGATCTCATCCCTGGGGGTTCCAGCTCCGGCTCGGCCTGCGCCGTCGCCGCCGGGCTGGTACCGTTCGCCCTGGGCACCGACACCGCCGGCTCCGGTCGTGTGCCCGCGGCGCTGACCAACATCGTCGGGCTCAAGCCGACCTGTGGCCTGGTCAGCACCAGCGGCGTGGTGCCAGCGGTGCGCAGTTTGGACTGCGTCAGCATCTTCGCCAACACTGTCGCCGACGCCAAGGCGGTGCTCGATGTCATCGCCGGCTTCGATGCGGCGGATCCGTTCTCTCGACGCGTCCAGCCAGCGCGGCCGGTCGCGCGACCGGTCAACGGCGCGGACACGCTCGCTGGGACGCGCGTCGGCGTGCCTGCCGAGGCGGTGCTGGCGGTCTGCGTTCCGCTGGTGCGCGAGGCCTTCGTCATGGCCTGCAGTCACCTGCGCGCCCTCGGCTGCACGCTGGTTGAGATCGATTACGCACCTTTCGCGGCGGCTGCTGCGGCGCTGTATGGCGGCGCCTGGGTGGCCGAACGCACCGCTGCCGTCGGCGACTTCATCGCGGCCCATCCAGCGGCCTGCCATCCGGTGGTGCGCGACATCATCCTCTCCGGCAACGCGTCCAGCGCGGTGACAGCGCACCGCGACCGCTACCAGCTGATGGCCTGGCGCCGCGCGGCCGAGGCCGCCTGGGAACGCTGCGATGTGCTGGTGCTGCCCACCGTGCCGGAATACCCGCTGCTGCAGGCGGTGCTGGCAGAGCCGGTGACGCTCAACAGCCGCCTGGGCGCCTTTACCAATTTCGCCAATCTCTTCGATACCGCGGCGCTCTGTGTGCCTGCGGGGACCATGAACGAGGGTCTACCCGCGAGCGTGACGCTGGTCGCGCCGGCGTGGGGCGACGCCGTCCTCGCCGATCTCGGCGCCGCCTTCCATGCGCGCGCCGGTCAGGGCCTGGGCGATGATGGCGCCGCGCTGGTGCCGCCGGCGCGCGCACCGGCGGGCGGCGGCGTGTCCCTAGGGGTGGTCGGCGCCCACCTCAGCGGCCAGCCGCTGAACCACCAGTTGATCGCCTCAGGCGCACGTCTGGAAGAGACTACGCGCACGGCCGCGAGGTACCGCCTCTTCCACCTGCCGACCACGCCCCCCAAGCCCGGCATGGTGCGGGTCGCCGACGGCGGGGGCCACATCGAAATGGAAATCTGGCGGCTCGATGAGACCGCCTTCGGGCGTTTCGTCGCGAGCATCCCGATGCCGCTGTGTATCGGTCGCATCGAACTGGAAGACGGCCGGGTGGTGAACGGTTTCCTCTGCGAGCAGCACGGTGTGGCAGGCTGCACCGACATCACGGCGTACGGCGGCTGGCGCGCATTCCGTGCCGCCAGCGGGGTGTGAACTCCTTACGCTCCGGAGGCGCTGCTGGCGAGGCGTGGCGCGTTCGGACGCTCGCGGCTGGTGACGGCCGGCTTTTCGTGTTCGGGCGAGGGCTCCGGCGTTCCCACCAGCGCCAGCGTGGCATCGGCCAAGGTGGTCGTGATGGTGATGTCGCGCCATTGCTGGAAGGCCTGCCCCAGGGTGGCGCGACTGTCGGTCGCTCCCCAGAAACCGATCACGATGCGCAAGCGCGGCAGGCGTTGGCGTAGCTTCAGGCAGAGATTCCGGGCATGGACCATCGCTGAAGGCGCCACCACCGAGATGCAGACCGCATCCGGCGGCTCGAGAGCGACCGCTGCCACCAGTTCGGACGCGGTCTCCAAGGCGGTGAGTTCGTGGGCTTCGCAGCCCTGCAGGCGCAGGAGGTGGGACAGCATCACCGCCGCGAGTTCGTCGCGCAGCGCCCGCACCGGAAGGCAGATGATCCTCGGTGACGCGGGCACGCGTTCAGGCGGTGCCGTGGCGCTCAGGAGGTCGCGCGCAGGTGTCCCGTTGTCGGTGGTAGGCGGCGCGGCTTGATCCAGGTTGTGGGCCGAGATGTCATCGAGCAGATCGCGGACTCCTTGATGGAGGGCGGTGCGCCGATCACGGTCGAGCTCGTCGAGTCCATGATCGGCCTCGGCCGAGATCAGCACGGGAACGAGCACCTCGTCGTAGAGCGCGGTCAGCGAGTGGGTCTTGCGATAGCGTTCGACCAGGACCGAGGCCTCGGTGAGGTCGGCACGCAGCAGGCGGTGATAACATTCCTCGTGCGGGGTGAGCGGCTCGTCATCGCTCAGCAGCACGCTGAGGAAGGTGAGCCGTGGGACATGACGCCCCATGACCACCAGGCAGACGGTCAGCGGGGTCGCCAACACCAGGCCGATCGGTCCCCAGATCCAGCCCCAGAACACCGCTGCGAGGATCAAGGCCAGCGACGAGACCCCGGTGCTCGCCCCATAGAGCCAGGGCTCCAAAACATTGTTGGTGATCAGTTCCAACAGGAGGAACCAGCTGACGGTCAGCAGGACCATGGTCCAGCCATCGGACACCGCCAAGGACAAGGCGATGGGCAGGATGGCCGCGATCCAGGCGCCGACATAGGGGATGAAACGCAAGGTCGCGGCCAGGGCTCCCCACAGGGGGGCGTTGGGCACCCCGATGACGTAGAGTCCGATCGCCACCGCGAGGCCGAAGCCGGCGTTCACCAGGGATTGCATGACGAGGTAACGGAACACCCGGGTACCGGCATCCGCCATGGCGGTGGTCGCGAGGATGATGCGACCCTGTCCGGCCAAACGGATGATGCGACCGCGTACATCTTCGCGATGCAGCAACATGAATACCGCCAGCAGGATCACCAGGCCGGCGAGGGCGAAGGCGCTCATGATCGGCCCGAGCATGGACTGGGCGCTGGTGCTCAGACTGTCGCTGGCATTCACCACGGTCACCTTCACCGGCGCCGGAGTGGCGGTCGCGCTGTCGCGGTCACGCCCGGTGGGCGTGGTCGCCTCCGGGAGATCGCCACGCACGGCCTCGATGGCGCGCGTGAGGTGGGAATAGTGTCCCGCAGTGGAGGCCTGGAAGGTGGCGAGCTTCTGATGGATGCGGGTCTTATATTCCGGCAGCTTGGCGGTGAGATCGAGCAGTTGTTGCGACAGCACGTAGCCAACCCCGACGGTACCGATCGACACCAGGATCAGCACGACCACCACCGCCGCGATCCGGCCGAGCCAGCGCTCCACGCGCGTCACCAGCGGCGCCAACAGGAAGGTGAGCAGGGCGGCCAGGGCGATGGGGATGCAGATGTCCTTGGCCACCGCCAGGACGGTGAGCACCGCGGCGATCACCAGGATGGTGTAGATGCGTAGGAGGGCCGACTCCGCCACCCGACCTTTCAAGGGTACCATGCGTCAACCTCGCTCCTTCCAACCACCACGGGATCTCCCGCGGTCAGTCGTGGGCAGCGGGAACTGGATAGGCTCCAGCGGAGGAGGCTGACAGGCGGCATGAATGAGCTCCGGCTCTGGTTGGTGGTCGCGATGATGCTGAGCAAAACTCGTCGTTGTCGCCACGCTAAGGGTTGAGCATCGCCTATGCCATGCCGTCGTTACGGCGACCGGTCACGGCGGTGGCCACATGAATCGCGAATTTTTCGCAGAGTCCGCTCTTGCAGGAGACCTAGGGCCCTTGCCTGCACCTGGATGCAGCCCCTGCAAATTGGACGGGTGATGGGGCCGTACGTGGCGAACCGCAAGTCCTGAGCCCGCGCGAGGACGGGTCCAAATGGTTGCTCGTGGGAGTTGGTGGGCGGCGCGAGCGCTTTGCACCGCCCTGCATGGAGTTCCGGATGGGCACGGTTTGTGATGAACGTTTCACCTCAATCGCTGTGCAGCCGTGCGATCAGGTCGCCTGCGGATGCAGAACCCGGTGATCGCCGCCGACACCAGGAGGTGCTCATGATCGCAACCCACTCTCATAGCCAGACAGCTTTCAAACCGCCAGTGATCTATCCCGCATGGGTGGTGGACGTGATGGAGAAAGGGAACGACATGTGGCCACAAAGCCAGCTTTCCCAACCCACCTTCCTCCACGTCTGGTTTGTCCTCATCCAGGAAGACACCGTCATCGGGTGGTACACTCAGCGCGAGATCGAACACCGCAACCGCGCCGTGCACTGCTGGCGCGTGACGCGTGGTAAACCGGTCCGGGTCTACGAAGTCGATGCCAACCATGGCCTCCCCCCGATGGTGGGTACAGTGGTCGACCCGATCGCCTTGGGGTGGTGTGAGATCGCGATCTGAAGATGGCACGTGAAGCTTGGCGGTTGGTCTTGGTGCGCTCGGCCTCGCTGATGGTTCTGGCTGAAAAACGCACCAGAAAAGATCCTCGACTCAGCGCAGGCCCAAACCCAGGACCGTCTTGCAGTAGGTCAGGCTGCGTTCGAGCTGATCCTTCTGGAAGTCTTGGTCGCTGGCGAAGGGGCCTTTGCCCGCTTCGAGCGGCTTACCCTTTTTGGCCAGCGTGAGGAAACGGGCGAAGTCGGCGGCCGTCCGTTGCGGCCACAGCTTCATGAATTCTGGATCGAGGTAGGTGATCTCGCGATTGAAGCCGCCGATGGTTTCGATGTGCACCGGAACTCCGGGACACTGCTTCTCGAAGGCGTCGAAGAAGGCCTTCAGGTCGACC
>JANPIY010000839.1:0-13576 GCA_031425255.1 Planctomycetota bacterium | reverse complement strand
CGTTTGGAGCGGAGGCATGGCCGTAGGCCATGTTGAGCACCAAATGGCTCGTCTGACGCCGCCGCAGCCGACGAGGGCCGGGCGCAGTAGGGATGGGTTATGAAACCAACTCTTAATCAGCCCTTGATCAGAAGGGCGGCTGGTCGTGCCCAGGCGCCGCCCGGCCTTTGGGATGCGGCGCCGGTGCGCCCGCCATCGCTGCTTCATGCGTATCGGCCGTCTCACCATCTGACGTGCCGCCCTTGTTCTTCGGCGGGCCGACGAACTGCACGTTGTCGACCACCACCTTCAAGCGGCTGCGGGGTTTGTTCTCCTTGTCCTGCCACTGATCGAGCTTGAGGCGCCCTTCGACGTAGGCCGCGCTGCCCTTGGCGAGGTATTGGCCGATCAGTTCCGCGGTGCGGCCCCAGGCCTCGCAATCGATGAAGGTGCTCTCCTCCTTGATCTCGCCGTCCGTGCCCTTGTAGCGGCGGTTGATGGCGAGTCCGAACTGGACCACCACCTTCTCACCGGGAAGTGGCCGCATCTCGGGATCGCGGGTGAGATGGCCGGCGAGAATCACGGTGTTGACGTTGAGCGACATGGCAGGTCCTCCATTGGGTTGCAACGGACCCTATAGAGCCGCGATCCAGGACAAGGACTATTTGGACCCATTTTTGGATTAATGGAAAGCCGGGAGGGATTCCACCGCCAAGGCGCCAAGGCGCGAAGAAAGGCCAGGGGATGGGGAGAGTGGGTGCGGAGGCCTGTGCCGAGGCAGAGCTCCTTCGCAGGGAGTGAGGCGCCGCGCCCGGCAGTTCTTTGCGCTCTTTGCGGCGTGGCGGTGGGCTGATCCCTCACTTCCCCAATTCGAACCGCAACGCGCCCTCGAGGTCCGGAAAGCGCCAACGATGCGCGAGCGATGCGAGTACGGCTGGTTTGGCGCGGATGCCCCCCAGCAGCAGCGCGCGCCCCATCTCACCGAACAGCAATGACACCACGAAGCCCGGCAGTGGCGCAATTGCTGGGCGACGCAGGACCCGACCGATGGTGGCGGCGAAGTCGTGCTGGCGCAGGGTCTGCGGCGCGACGGCATTGACCACCCCGCGCAAGTTGTCGTCCATCACCGCGCGGTGCAGGATGTCCACCAGATCGTCGCGGTGGATCCAGCTCTGCCATTGCCGCCCGCTGCCGATCGGTCCGCCCATGCCAGCGCGGAACGCCGGCAGCATCTTGGCGAGGGCGCCACCGGCGGCCGACACCACCATGCCGATTCGTACCACCACCACGCGGATGCCGGTGGCACGCGCGGGCTCTGCGGCGGCTTCCCATTCGCGGCACACTCCGGCGAGGAAGTTATCGCCATAGGGCGCGTTCTCATCCCGCTCGGCATCGTCCTCATGGGTGCCGCAGGCACCGATGCCGGAGGCGAGTACCAGGACCCGCGGTGGCTTGGCCATCGCCGCCATGGTGCGGGCGATCAGCGCCGTGCTCTGCACGCGGCTGTCGCGGATGCGACTCCGGGCGGCCTCGGACCAGCGTTGCGCCACATTTTCACCGGCCAGATGGATCACCGCATCGATGCCGGTGAGGGCATCGGCGGCGAGCTGCGCACGCGTCGGATCCCAGCGGATATCGGCTGCGCCGCGACCGATGGAGCGGGTGTGATGGCCGCCGGTGGTCAGGAAGGGGACCAGCGCCGAACCGATCAGACCGTTGGCGCCGGTCACGGCGATGGTGCGGGGCGTGGTCGGGTGTTCCGCGTGGCGGGCGAGGTCGTCACGCGTACGCGCATGACGGAAGGCGAACAGCCGGACCAGATCGCGGCGGACGCTGCCGGCCAGCAGGGCGGCGGGGAAGCCCAGGTCATAGGTGAGGTGATCGCTGAGCGTGCAGCCCTGCGCCGCCGGCGTGAAACGGTGGTGATGGACCCAACGCGCCAGCGGACCGTGCTCCATCACATCGGTGAAGGATTCTCCGACGCGGCAGTCCTGATGGCGCGCGACCCAGCGCCGCCGGAACGGGCCGGCCGGCACCGACAGTTCGACGCGCCCACCGTCGGCGACGATACTGGTGGTTCCTGGGGCCGGCTGTTCCGCGATCACGCGTACGGTCTGCCACGGCGGCAGCAGCCGGCGCAAAGCCCCAGGGCGGGCATGCCACGCGAAGGCTTCGGCGGCCGAGACCGGCAGAGGAGAGCTGAATACGACCTCGGTCATGGCGACTCGCTGCGTTCGCGTGCGCAGCGACTCATGGCTGCCAACGCAGCCCGGTCAACTGATCGCCGCCGATGACATAGGCGATGCCGTCAGGATTGAGCGCCAGCGCAAGCATCTTGCGGATGCCGCTGGCCTCTCCGCGCAAAGTGGTGACCAGGGTCGGCGCCGGCCCGCTGACCTCGAACACCTGGAGGTCTCCGCGTTTGGAGTCCAGGCAGTAGAGCCGACCACGGCGGTCGCAGGCCATGCCGGTCACGCGACTGAGCTGGCCTGGACCGGTGCCACGTCCCCCGAAGTTGCCGAGATGCCGCACCTGGCGGGTGGCGTGGTCGATGGCGAAGGATTTGATCAACGCGGTGTCATCGTCATAGACGAAGACCGTACCGCCGTCGCAGCTGACGGCGACCAGGCGAGGAGTACGCAGCATATCGGGGGCGTCGCCGCGTTCGTAACGCCCGAAGTGGCGCTGGAATTGACCCTGTGCATCGAACACCGAGACGCGGTGGAGGCCGACATCGAGGACGTAGGTGCGACCCTCCTGGTCCATCGCCAGCGACACCGGCGAATCGAACTGGCCGTCGTTCTTCCCGGCGCCGCCGAACACCAGGCTGGTACCGGTGGCGGTAACGAAGCGCGTGACCTGCAAGGTCTCCTCGTCGAGCACCACCACCGCCGCGCCATCCGGATGCGCCGCCAGCGCGAATGGAGTATCGAAGGTGCCGCCCTGTCGTACCGCCTTGCCCAGCGTGCCCTGGCGCCAGCCTTCGGGATCGAGCACCACCACGCGGCGCCGATCGGCATCGATGGTGTAGATGCGGTTGGCGCCGTCCGCGGCGTAGGCGCGCCAGGTCCAGGTGCGCGCGTGGCGGAGGTTGAGCTGTTTGCCGTCGGGCGCATGGCGGACGATCATCTCGCGCTCCGGGTAGGTCACGTAGACCTCGCCGGTGGCATCGATGGTCACATCGGTGGGAACGCCGAGCTCCTCATCCGGCAGCGCGCCGGGCGCGCCGGGCAGCGTGCGCACCAGCTCGCCCTTGGCGTCCAGCACGCGGATGGCGCCGCTGGTGCCTAGGACGTAGAGCTGTCCCGCATGGGTGGCGAGCGCGATCGGGCGGTCGCCACGTTCCAGCGGCCACACCACCAACGGCTGGGTTTCGTTGGCGAACACGGCGATGGCCGGCGTGCCGCTGTCGAGGGCGTACAGCAGCCGGCCGTCGGTGGTCAGGCGCGTGAGCAGGTCCCAGCCACCAGTGGCGTTGCGCTGGTGGGTGCGCACCCGCACGCCCTGCTGATCGAATACGAGCACGCCGCCCGAGCGCACATCGGCGACCGCCCAGTTGCCATCACCCAGTGCGACCACATCGCTCGGGCGTTGGAAACCGGTGATGGAACGCTGCGACGAACCGTCGCGGCCATAGATCAGCAACGAGGGGACGTCGCTGTCGAGGATGGCGAGACGCTCGCCGGTGGTGGCGATGGCGACCGGGCGTGGTGGCGGCGAGGCCGGTTGGAAACGGCCGCTGGTGAGCCAACCGGCGGCATTGCGGCTGACGCTGGCGCCATCGGCATCGACCAGCCACCAGCTGCCGTCGAGGTCGCGCGCCAGGCGCTGGACGTGGCGTTCGTCGGTGAAGTGCGCGCGCAGGAAGGGGGTCAGGATCGCCGGTGCGCCCGCCGCTGCGGCAACCGCTTGCAGCGGCAGCGAGAGACGGCGCGCGGAACCCACCGCTGCGACGTGCAGGGTGACCGTGGTCGGCAGGGCCGGGGCGGTCCATTGGATCTCCGGCAACCGCGTCGAGCGCGCCGAGAGCCGCCCGCTGCGCCCGCTGGGTCCTTCCAGCCACCACAACCAGGTGGTCGCCTTCAGCAATTCGTCCTGCGCCGGGATGGCGATGCGCAGCGTGCTCTGCACCGGCGTGCGCAGAGGCGACGGCAAGAGCGGAGCGGCGTTCGGCGTGGGCGCTGATGGGATGCTGGGCGCAGCCGCGGCCGCTGGCACCACGGCAGCGGTGATCACCGCGCTGGCGGTTGGCGCCGCCGGCCTGACGAGCAGCTCGACGGGGATGACAGGGATGACGGGAGGCGTGGCCACCACCGCTACGGAAGCCACGGACGGCGTGATCGGCGCTGCGACCACGGGCGGGGCGGGTGGAATGACGACGGCCACCTGCGGGGCCGGTGGGACGCTGAGCGCTGTCGTCGTCGAAGCATCCGTCGGCGTGCTGGTTGGTGGGAGTGGGCTCACCGGCACGCTTGGCGCGGCGACCACCAGCGCTGTCGAGACGGTGGGAGGTGGCGCGACCACGCTGCTGACAGGCGGCACCGCGCGCGGTTCCGTTGCTGCCGTGCTGGGCGTGGGCGCCGCTCCATTAGCTCCAACGACTGCGGTCGGCGAGGCCGGCCGCAGGATGAAGGCGAGGGCGACGATCACCGCCGCGATCACCACCGCCGCCGCCAGGGTCCACCGGCGGGTCGTCGCGTTGCCCACCGCGAGGGTTCCGCGTTTGGTGCGGCTGGTCAGCAGCGGTGCCTGGCCACGCTGGATGCGTTCGAGATCGCCGAGCAGTTCTGCCGCGGTCTGGTAACGGTCGGCGGCACTCTTTTCCAGGCACTTCAGCACCACCGATTGGTAAGGCTCGGTGACGGCAGGATTGTGGACTTTCGGTGGCTTGGGTTCGGTGTGGATGTGCTGATAGATCACCGAGGTCGCATCGCCGCCGGTGAACGGCAGCTTGCCGGTGAGCAGTTCATAGAACATCACGCCGAGCGCATAGAGATCCGTGCGTTGGTCGCAGACCTCGCCGCGGCCCTGCTCCGGGCTGAAATAATTCACCGTGCCCATCACCGTACCAGTCTGGGTCAGACCGTGGCTTTCCGAGGCGAAACGCACGAGGCCGAAATCCATCAGCTTGAGCTGACCGATCGTGGTCAGCATGTAGTTGGCCGGCTTGATGTCGCGATGAACGATCCCGTGCTCGCCCAGGGCCACCAGGCTGCGCACCGCCTGGATGATGAGGCCGAGGCATTCGGGCGGCGTCGGGCGCCAGCCATCCTTGAGCTTGCGCGCGAGGTCCGCCCCTTCGACGTACTCCATGGCGAAGAAATCGATCTCGTGATGGGTCCCGGCGAAATAGACCTGCACCACGTGCGGCGAGTTGATGCGCGCGGCGGCGCGTGCCTCGAGGAGGAAGCGCCGGCGGAAATCATCGCTGCCGGATAATTGTTCCGACAGCACCTTGATCGCCACCGGACGGTCGAGGCTGACCTGACGGCCGCGGTACACCGCGCCCATGCCACCACGGCCCAGGAGATCTCCGAGCACGAAGTCGCCCCACACCTCGCCCTGGTGGGCGTTGGTGGGAGCGCGTTGTGGTGCCCGTCCGCCGACGTCCAGGGCGGTGGCGTTGGTGGCGGTCAGCAGTCCCGAACCGGCGATCTGGGTCGGCGCGTTGGCAGAGAGCTGGGCGGGGATGGTCGGGCGCGAGGCGTCGCTGTGGGACGGCCGCTCCCCTGGGGGCAGGGTGGGAGCCTCACCCAGGGGCATCGTCGGTCTGGTCGGTTCGTCCGCGGACGTGGTCATGGCGCGGTCCCTGCTCGTGAAGGGCGCGAGTCTGGCCGGGCTCATCGAGGGTCAACCGTGTACAGGGTTTGCTGCTGGGCGGAGATGAGGAAATCACTGTATTTTCCGACGAAACACCGCCAAGGACGCCAGGTCGGGCGATTCTTGAGGCGCTCTCCCTCATAGCGAATCCAGCAGTTGTGGGGTACAGTGTCCCAGCCGACGCGGGCAGGAGGCCTGCGATACGGAACCCGATGGTGGACGCCAGATGCCGCGGCTGCGGTGTACTGGCGAAGGGCAAGATCCGTGGTCGCGACCGCATGCGGTGGCGAACGGGGGCCACCACGGATTCCGCGCACTCGGTGCGCACCCGTAGATCAACCACCCGCCATGCGTCCACCCTCCTCAACCCTGCGGTTGTCCCGGATCCTGCCAGCCCTGGCGCTCGCCGTCGGCCTGGCGAATCCAGCCCTGGGCGCGATCGCCGGAGTTCCGGAGGAACCCCGCCCAGGAACGCTCCCAGGGGCGTGGGCGGTGTGGAGCAACGACTCCTTCGGCGGCGAACTCGGCGACAACACCGACGACTTCCGCACCAATGCGGTCAACGGCGGACTCCGCCTCGGCGAGCACTGGGTAGTGGCGTTCGACTACAGCATGATGACCCACCTGGAGTTTGCCGGCAGCGAACAGCGCAGCGATGAACTCACCATGACCCTGGGATACCGCCACGACTTCGCCACCGTGCCCCATGCCTGGGTCGCCGGCGGCGGCGGCTTCCGTCTGGCGGGATCCCTGGGTGGCGAGTCGTTCCAGAACGCCTGGCATGACCTCTGGGGCTACGATCAGGTCAAGGTTCCTTACGAGGATGGCGGCTGCGAAGGCCTGGCCTACCTCGCCGGCGGCATGGCCTTCATTCCGGAACTCGAGCTCGTCGAATTCCTCGATCACCGTCTCGGCATCCACCTGTCGGCCACCACCCTGGCCACCACCGGCGGCGAATTCCAGAGTGCTGCCACTCTCCAGTTCGCCGCCACCGGGCGTGATGCCGCGTTCTGGGTCGGCGTCCGCGAGCAGATCAATGCCGGCACCACCATCACCGCTACCGCGGCGCTGGTGGCCGCACACGAGGACGGCACCTGGCTGACCTTCGGCACCAACGCCGGGGCCTGGTACTTCGAAGGCGGCACCGACGTCCGCACCCAGGCCACCGTCGGTCGCGTCGGCTTCATGTGGCAACGCGGCACCAGCACGGCGCCGGCGCAGGTCGCAGAGGTCGAAGGCATCCTCGGTCTTTACGAGGGCTACGCGCTCGGCCTGCAATACCGCTGGCGACCACACTGGCTCGACGAGCTCAGCGGCGGCCGCGCGGCGATGATGATCGACTACCGCTTCGGCCAGTACCCTGGGGTCGACTGGTACGGCAACAACGTGGTGGTGCGCCAACCGCTCCTCGGCTTCGAATACGCCTGGTCGGCCCCACACGACGGTTTCCAGCTCACCCCCTTCACTTACCTGGCGGCAGGGGTGCGCGAGGAGCGGGTCGAGATCACCATGCCCGGTGCCCGCTTCCCACGCGACCATGCGGTGCGTGCCGTGGTCCAGGGTGGGATCGGCCTGCGCTGTTATTGGGGGCCGCTGCCGAGCGGCGAGCGTACGGCCCGGTACGGCGTCAGCGTCGTCTACGACGTCTGGCAGCCGCTGGGCGACGCCACCGTCAGCAACGGCTTCGAGACCGGTACCTACCAGCAGGCCAACGGCGCCGCCGGTTTGCGGTTGGCCGCGACCGTGGCGTGGTGAGGTTCGCGGAAACGTCGGCTCGGCTCCAATGACGTGATGCTAACGAAGAAGAATGGGCCGCAGAGACGCAGAGACGCAGAGGAAAGGCAATGCAGGGTTTTTCCTCTCCGGCTCTGCGTCTCTGCGGCCAAATTTCTTAGCCTTATAGCATTGTGCTTTGCTGCACGACCCTGGTGATGAACCGACGATGACGCTGCCCATCGTCACGGGCTGTGCATCAAGACGTCAGCCGGCAGGGCCTGTTCCTGCGTGCCGGGGCCGCTCCAGCTGACGGTGAGCGACTTCTCGCCGCCTTTATTGAAATAGACGATGCGGATCGGGTGCAGGCCAGCGGCGAGACGGATCCGTCCTGCGACATCCTGCGAACCGTGCTCACCATCATTGTCAGCCACCACGGTGTCACCGATCGAGAGCCGGCTGCCATCGTCGCTGGTCACGGTGAAGTTCCACACCCCTGCGCTCGGAACCCGGACGAAGCCGGTGAATGCGAGGCCGAACGTCTGGCCGAGCTTCTCGATCGCATCGAGCCGCGGGAGAGGGGCTATGCCGCTGGCCACCGGCTTGAGCAGCGAAAAATCCGGCAGCCGATCCCATTTCCCCTGGTAATGGGCATAGCGCAGGCCCGGCTGCACATTTTTCGGCACGACCGCTGGCCGAGCCTCCGCCGAGACGGCTGGAGCGAACTTCCAGGTGCCCCAATGGGCGGGTTGCAGGCGCGCCTCGCTCGGAATGTCGCTGACCGCGAGGGTGTCGGTGTCGCTCCAGTACAGCCGCTGGATGGTCTGGCTGCCATCGCCCCGCAGCAGGCCCATGTCGGCACGTATCTCGCGGCCGATCACGGGCTTCAGGCCGAGCACCTCGAGCGGGATGCTGATCTCGACGTCACCGGCGGCCTGAGCCAGGGTGATGTGCTGGGAGACATCGAGCACCACATCGAAGGTCACCGATCCGATCGGGGATTCGAATGCCACCCGGTCCGCGGCCGCGGCGCCGGGAGCGACAGGACGATAGAGCACCGCCCTGGGCACGCCGTCGACCGTGGTCACCAGCAAGCGGATGTCGCCAGCGATCGGCTCCCGACCGCGCGGTGCAGCGGGATCCAGATCGGTCTGGATCATGAGATCCACGCAGCCACCGCGCTTGAACAGGAACCGGTAGTCGCCGCCGCCGTTGACTAGGCACTTCGGATCGCCGGTACGCCATGCGGCAGAGAGCTTCTTGGCACCGATGCGGACGCTGGCCCAACGACCGTCGCCACTGCCGAGCGGAGCCCAGGCGTCATACTCGCCGACCTTGCCGTCGACCACCGGATCCGCGGCGCCGACTTCCACCAGGAATAGTCCTGCCGACTTCGTCCGCGCGGGGATGGTCTGTTGCGCCGGCAGCCGGCCCAACGTGGCGGCATCCAGGACCACCGGGTCGAACTGCCGCCGGCGCACCGAGGGCAGGCCGGTGACGCGGAAGATGGAGGAGTGCTGCTTCCCCGCCACGAGGTAGACGTCGCCCTCCTTGGTCTGCGTGATGGTCGGATGGAAATGCTCGTCTTCGAAGCTGATGTGCTTGCCAGGCGCATCGATGACCGTGCCGCGGATCGCCTTCTCCAGGCGCAACATGGGGACGTTGCGGATGTCGCCGCCCAGGGTCTGTAGATAAAGTCCGTCAGAGGTCATCAGGAAGATGTTGCCCCGTTCCCCGCTGGTGGCGAACCAGTCCCCGGCCTCGCCACCCGTCGCGGTCATCGGCGGGCCGAGCAGGCGGGTGGGATCATTGACGGTGCCACCCTGCATCGGCGCCGCGTGGGAAGTGGTCGGATACGACCACATCTTGCGGCCGCCCTTCCAGCCGTTCATGCCGGCGACGGTCCAGCCTCCGGACATCGGCAGGACCTGGAGACCCCAATGGTGCTGCTCGTCGAAGTGGAAGACGTGATCTGGCGGCACCAGGAAGCTGGCCTTGCTCAGATCGTAGGAAGGGATGCCCCGCGCATCGAAGCTCGGAGCCGGCACGTGCAGTCCCCAGTTGGTGGTCAGCGACAAGTCGGCGAAGATTGCCTCCATGACGAATCCCTGGACGGGAGCGGACTTGCCGGACGGGTCGGTGTACGTGGTCGACATGGTACGGACCTGGTATTCGTCGGCATCGACCTTGTGGTTGCCATTGCGATCCGACCAGGCGATCAGCTGCTGGCCGCCATTGGTCTTGGGGGCGACGCTCATGAAGGCCTGGTTGAGCGCGGGCGGCCAGGCGAAGCCATTGCCGCCGATACGCGCAACGGGCCATGCCACGTGGTGTTCGTCGAGCATCCAGGTGACTCCCGCGTCATTGCTTCGCAGCCCGCCTTGCCAGGTGGCGGTGAGGTAGGTCCGCCCGCCGATCTGGGTCGGGCGCTCGTTCGCGAAGCCCCAGCGGCTCGGCCCGCCATCCGGCGCCGTCCCATATTCGATGCCGAACTGCTTGCTGAGATCTTCGCCCCCACGCACGCAGATCGCCTGCGGCTTCGCGGTCCCCGCTTTCCAGTCGAGCGCGAACTCCATGAGGCCGTGGTAGTCCATGTAGAACATCCGCGTCTGGTCGCTCGCATCGATGGTGCCGCCGCCGCCGTAGCGCGGCGGTCCGTAATGGGCGCGCACCAAGGCGCCCGTCTTCGCATTCCACACGCTGATACGTTTTGGCAGATGATCGGCCTCGGCGACCCACACCTGATCGCGGTCGTCGACCGCGAGTCCGAGCGGACGCTGCATCTTCAATTCATCGTACAGGCCGACCTGGTCGCCGGTGCTGGCCCTCCCGATCACGCGCAGCGGCTTGCCGGCCGGAGTGAAGACCTTGACCTGGTTGCTCGAACCCCAGTCGGCGACGTACAGTTCTGTTTTCGTCGGGTTGAAGGCGAGCGTGTGGGGCTCATCCAGGCCCTTCTCGATCAGCGCCTTTGACTGCGACAGGGTGGGTTGGCCGGGCTTGCCATCGGCAGCAGGCTTCGGCCGCGTCACCACATGGCTGGTGATGGTGCGGTCGCTGGCGATCAGCAGCCGGCCGCTCGCATCGAACTGCAATCCGCGGACCTTCGCCATCGGCAGAGTTCCGAGGACCGTGCGGGTGCCGACATCGGCGAAGACGAGCTTGCCGTCCGTGACGGCATTGAAGACCAGCAGTCCGTCATGGACGGCGAGAGCATAACCTTCATGCGGAGTGTACCGGCCGTCATCCTTGGTCTGGTCGAAGCGGACGATGTCGATGCCGTTGCCATCCTTCTTCAGCCCGCGGATCTTGATCCAGCCACGGTCGGCGAGGACCATGTAGGCATAGATCTCCGGGTCGGCAGACCTGCCGCTGTCGTGCGCGGCGGCGATGGCACCATCCCATCCCCAAACCTGGCGCCGTTGCAGAGTCTGGCCATCGAGCCCTACCCACACCAGGGGGGAGCCCGCTTCCGCGACCAGCGCGGTCAGCAGGACCTGCGGTGCACCGCTGCCGTAGGGAGATCCGCTGTTGCCAGGAATGAATACCGCTCCAAGGGGACTCGAATGATCGGCGAGCCAGCCGCCGGTGTTCGCCTGGTTCGGCCACGGCGGATTGCCGCCGCTGTACGCGGTGAACTCGTAGACCAGGGTCAGACCGTCATGGGTCAGGCCGCGCGCGCGATAGGTCCCTGGGGCGACGCGCTTGCGCACGAGATCTCCGGCCGCATTACGCTGACCATTGTCGTAGCCATCCCAGGACAGCCGATGGCGCCCGGCGGGCAGTTGCATCTCGGCGACCAGGTTACGCACAGCGACGCCGTCCGCGTCCTCGATCACCACCGTCACCAACTGCGTTCTTTCCAGATCGATCCAGATGGGGAAGTCGGCCGCCATCTGGGCAGCGCCGTCTTCAGCTGCGTCGGACCGGTCGGCGGTGGCGGTAGCCAGGGTGCAGCAGAGCACCATCACGAGCAGTCGCATGCACATCGAAATCTCCTGGACGTAAGAGCACGGAACGAGGCAGGGGGGACATCCTTCGATGCCTGGCCCTCGGCAGACGTCCCCACGGTGGATGACGGGTGCGAGAATGTATTCCCAGCCTGAGGCCTCAATGACAGCTTCGGGAGATTGCTGCACGATTGTGATGTGAACTGCCGGGCGCGGTGTGCTGCGTGGATCGGCATGAAGGCGCCGAGCGCGAAGTGCGGAGCTGCGGCTCGCGGGATCGCGGTCTACTCCGTCGGCGCCTTGGTTCCCAAGCGGTACTGCAAACGCGGCTCCGCTAGTACTTCGGGCTCGATATCCGCCAGTCGCGCCACGACCCCCGCGTGCGCGACCACGCCGACCTTGACTGTGGCCTTGTCGTTATCGCCGAGGTTGGTGAGGTCGGTGACGAGGCGGCGCTGGCGCGCGAGGTGTTTGCGCGACGTCTCGCCCTCGTCGGAAAGACGTTTGCGGCTGTCGGCGAGCTCCTGCAATTGCCGCTGCATGGCGTCGAGCGTGTCCTTGCGCGTGAATTGGGCGCCAACCAGGCGTTGGTTGCGGCCCTGCGCGAGCTGCACCTCCTTCTCCATTGCCTGGCAGTGGGCGATCAGGCGCCCGCGCTCGGCATCGAGGCGTCCGGCCTCCAGTTTGGCCAACTGGTTCTGCTGCTGGTAGCTCAGGTTGTGGCCGGCCCACAGTTCGGTGGTGGTCCCGTCCTTGTCGCCAGCGGTTCCGACGCTCACCGTGCCACCGGCGGTCAGCGAACCGCCGACCACCCGGGCGACCTGGATGTCGCCGGAGGCCAGCAGCGCGCAGTTGCGCGCTTCACCGCTGATCTTGAGGTTGCCGGCCATGATGCGGCGCACGCTGGCAGCGCCCGCGATGATGGTGCCGCCGACGCAGATCTCGTGATCCCCTGGGCCGATCGAGCCATTGATCTCGAGCGAGCCACCGACGGTGATCGCCGCATCTTCGAGGTCACCGATGATGACCACATCGCTGGTGCACTTGATGACCGCGCCGGCCTTGACGTTGCCGCGGACCACCACCAGGTCGTCACTGATGATCGGCGGGCTGTCGGGGCCGAGGTCTCCTGGGATCTCTACGGCACCGACGACCCGCACCGAGCCGTCGCTCTGCTGCTGACACAGGCCGACGCGGGTGACGCGCAGCACCAGGCTGCCATTACGATCACGGCCGACCTCGGTGCCTTCGCCGGCGCAGTCTTCGGGTCTCAGTTCGGGCATGGGCGGCACCGGGATCACGCGCGCGAGCACGTCCATGCCATTGGCGCCGGCGATGGCCTCGCTCCACTGCGCCAGCACGGTCCCGGGCTGGACCCGCTGCAGTTGGCGCGTCCGGGTGACGTCGTCGACGGTGGTATTGGTCACCGCCGGGGCGAGATGGAAACCAGCCGGGCGCCCTGGGACCGGCGCCCGGCCGGCGGCGATGATCAGCCGGCCTTGAGGATCCGCCGGCCCTTCCACCAGCCGGTGGAGGCCGACCACGTCCAGACCGAATCGGAGTCCCGAGCGTTTGAGCACTGGTTCGAGCTGCTCCTTGGTGATCAGCCGGCCGGGCTGGGTCAAGGCCACGGCGGTCATGGAGTCTTCCGCCAGCGAGATCACCACCGGCTGTTCGAGCGGGGGGATCGATTCGCCGCGGATGTTGGTACCACCGAAGCCGGGTGTCGCGGGATCGCCACGGGCCAGCACGATGCGGCGGGGCAGCGTGCTCGGGCGAGTCGATTCGTTGACCGCGCCCTGATCGATGCCATGGCAGATGCCGGCGGCCTCGATGATCTGTTCGAGGATGAAACGCGGAAAGCTGGCGCCGGGTGCCAGCACCAACCAGGCCTTGAGCGCCTCGCCATCGATGACGATGCGTTTGGTCAGCAGTTTCAGCTGCTCGGCATTGATCCGGGCGACGACCGGCGGCGGGGTCGGCGGTCGCGCGGTCGCGGTTGGAGCCATGGCGACGACCTTCGCCGGCGCCAGGGGCGTGGGTGACCGCACCGGTGCGGCGGTCACGGGCGTTGGTGTCGGCTTTACGGCTCCGGGCGTGCCCACCACGGAGGG
>JANPIY010000838.1:0-2529 GCA_031425255.1 Planctomycetota bacterium | reverse complement strand
GATCGTCAGCGTGATGGTGGCGGTCTCATTGTATTCGAGGGTGTCGTCGCTGGTCAGAAGCGACAAGGCGGTCGGCCCAGTCTGGTCAATGCGGACGGGCAGGCTGCCGGAGGTGCCGACGTTGCCGGCGGCGTCAGTGGCCGATGCAGTTATGGCCCGTATTCCGGCAGCCAGGGCGGAGCTGGTAATACTCCAGGCGCCGGCGCCATTGGCCGTGCCGGTGCCGACTTCCGTTCCATCGGCGAACAGCCTGACCGTCAGCCCTGCGTCGGTCGTGCCGGTGAAGGTCAGCGTGGCCAGGTTGGTCACATCGTCGGAATTCAGAATACCGGTGTCGGATGCGGCGCTGAGGTCCGGCGCGGAGATGGTAGGCGCGATGGTGTCGATAGCCAGCAGCAACGTCGTATCGGTCCCGGCATTGCCGGCGATGTCGGTGAAGTCGCTGCCGAACAGCAACACCCCGCCGGTTCCCTCATAGGCGTTGGGCGTGAACACGACGGTGTAGAGGGCCGAGTTAACCGGGGTGAAGGCGCTCAAGCTGCCATGGGCCGGGGCGAGATCGGCCAGGGTGAAATTCGCCACTGGCTCGCTGAAGGTGAAGGTGACCGTTGCGGTGTCGCCGCTCTTCAGATTGGCATCGCTGGTTGTGATCAAGACCGTCGGTGCGACGCCATCCGCCGTGAAGGTGAAGGGGGCGGAGCTGGCGGAATTGCCCGCCGCATCCGTCCTGATCGAAGTGACGGAGAATGTAGTGTCCCCCGAGGATGAGTATGGGATGTTGAGGTTGCCAGAAGCATCAGCAGTCCATGTGAGTTGGAATGGCCCGCTGAACACGCCGTTTTCAAGGACAGTATAGCTGAATGATATCGTCTCGTTGGGATTGATCTGAGCGCCGACGCTGCCGGTGCTGGGGATGGTAATGCCATCGCTGTTCGAGACGCCGGTATCCGCAGTGAGCAGTTGCAGCGTCGGCGGCGGCGCCGGCGGTGTTATGTCGAGCGTGACGTTCACCACCGCAGCGTTGCTGGAAAACGTGACCCCACTGTAGCCCCAGACATCGAAGCGATTGACGCCCTCGCCCAGGGTAATGGCGCCGCCATTGAACTGCGTCGGATCGGACAGATCGACCGTCCATACGCCAGCGCCGTTAACCTGCGCCCAGGCGGCGGGATTGTTCACAGAGTAGGTGCCCGGCCCGCCGGACGGATCGTACCAGCGCACCCAGATGCGCTCGCCCGGAACGCCGGTGCCCGAAAGGGTGATGCTGTTGTCGTTGGTCAGCAGGTCGGTGCTGCTCGCCCCCGTGTCCTGCGTGATGAACGAGAAGGTGGGTGTGGTGGCCATAGGGGCGATGTCCTGCGTCAGGAGGATTGCGGGGGCGGCCGGGTTGCCGGCGATGTCGTGCACGCTGTTGGCGAGCAGGCTGAGGCTGCCCTGGGTGAAGCCTGGCAGCGGCGTGAAGGTGACGGTGTACTGGGTGGCGGTGACGGCGGTGAAGTTGCTCAGCGTGCCGCTCGCGGGGGTGAGGTCGGACTGGGTGAAGCCGGTCACGCCCTCGTCGAAGGTGAGGGTGAAGGTGGCGGTCTGGCCACTGGTCAGCAGCGGATCGTCGGAGGTGGCGGTGACGGTGGGCGCCGTGGCGTCGCGCGTGACAACCAGCGGTGCGGATGCGGGGGAGGCGCCGGTGGGGGTGAATTGCCGCGCGGTGAGGCTGTTGGCGCCCTCGGTCAGCGGGGTGGTGAGGGTGATGCTGAAGGCGCCCGCGCCATCAGCGATGCCGGTGCCGATGATGGCGCCGTTCAGCAGGATGGAGACGGCGGCGTTGACGGCGGCGGTGCCGGTGAGGGTGGGGAGGTCGAGGCTGGTGATGTTGTCACCGGTAACGCCCGTGTCCGACGCCGCGGCAAGAGTCAGGCCGGTAGGCGGCGCGGCAAGCGTCAGGCGGAAGATATCATACGCACCGTTGCTGTCAGTCGGCACGAAGTTACTCGCGAGGCTGGTGAAGACGACGGTCGAGCCGTCGCCAGAAATGGTGGGGTAGTAGCTGCTGGAGTTGCCGATGGCACCGGCGCTGTCGCGGGAGAGCAGCGTGGTCGTGCCCGTCTGCGTGTCCCGCAGGAAGATGTCGGCGACGTTGTTGGTGTCGCCCGCTACCAGGTTGCCGGCATAGCTCTGAAAGACAACGTAGCGGCCATCCGCGGAGATGCTGGGCTGGAGACTCTCAGCGTTGCCCATGGCGCCGGCGCTGTCGCGGGAGAGCAGCGTGGTCGTGCCGGTCTGCGTGTCGCGCAAGAAGACGTCCGCGGTGTTATTGGTATCACCGGCGACCAGGTTGCTGGCATAGCCCCAGAAGGCGACGTATCGGCCATCCGCCGAGATGCTGGACTCGTAGCTTTCACCATTTGCCAGAGCGCCAGCGCTGTCGCGGGAGAGCAGCGTGGTCGTGCCGGTCTGCGTGTCCCGCAAGAAGATGTCGCTGTAGATGTCGTTGTCGCCCGCCACCAGGTTGGTGGCGATACCATGGAAGGC
>JANPIY010000837.1:0-9309 GCA_031425255.1 Planctomycetota bacterium | reverse complement strand
TCATAGAGCGGCTCGCCGACATCGACGAAGAAGGTGCCGCGATCCTGCAGGTTGAAGAGCGCGAACGGGATCACCGTGCCGGCGGTCTGGCTGATGATCGCGCCGTTGATGCGCTTCTCGATCACGCCGCGGAACGGGCCGTATTCGAGGAACATGGTGTTGAGCGTCGCTTCGCCCTGCGTCGCCGACAACATCGCGTTGCGGATGCCGAGCAGGCCGCGCGAGGGGATCGAGAACTCGAGATGGGCGTAGTTGCCGTTGACCGCCATCTCGCGTACTTCGCCGCGACGCGACAACATCATCTGCATGACCTTGCTGCTGTGCACTTCCGGAACGTCGATCACCGCCAGTTCGATCGGCTCGAGCTTGTTGCCGTGCTCGTCGGTCTTGAAGATCACGCGCGGCGGGCCGACCTGGATCTCGGCGTTTTCACGGCGCATGTCCTCGATCAGCACCGAGAGGTGCAGGACGCCACGGCCCGAGACCTCGAAGACGTCGGGCGCCTCGGTGTCGGCGAAGCGCATGGCGACGTTCTTCTGCGCCTCCTTGTCGAGACGCGCCTTGAGCTCGCGGCTCTGCAGCGGCTTGCCTTCCTGGCCAGTGAGCGGCCCGGTGTTGACGCCGAAGGTCATCTTGATGGTCGGTTCGTCGATCGGGATCGGCGGCAGGGCGTTGGGGAACTCCGCTTCGCAGATGGTGTCGGAGATGTGCACCTGTTCGAGACCGGTGACCACCACGATGTCGCCCGCCTTGGCTTCCTTGATCTCTTCGCGGCCGAGACCGGCGAAGCGGTGGAGCTGGAGCACGCGGCCCTTGTGCGGCACGCCGTCGGGACCGCTGACCACCACCACCGACTGGTTGGCCTTGATGGTGCCGGCGAAGATGCGGCCAATGCCCATGCGACCGACGAAGTCGTTATGGTCGATGTTGGCGACCTGCAGTTGCAGGGGCGCGTTGGGTTTGATCGGCGGGCCGGGGATGTGCTTGACGATGGCATCGAAGAGCGGGCGCAGATCGCCGGTCTTGGCGGCCAGGCTGGCGTTGCCCTTTTCCAGGGTGTCCTCCATGAAGCCCATGCGGCCGGAGCCGTACATCACCGGGAAATCGAGCTGCCAGTCCTCGGCGCCGAGTTCGACCATGAGGTCGAAGATGCGGTCGGCGATGACCGCCGGCGAGCAGTTGGGCTTGTCAATCTTGTTGACCACGAGGATCATCTTGAGGCCGGTCTGGATCGCCTTGCGCAGCACGAAGCGGGTCTGCGGCAGGCAGCCTTCGAAGGCGTCGACCAGCACCAGGGCGCCGTCAGCCATCTTGAGCACGCGCTCGACCTCGCCGCCGAAGTCGGCGTGGCCGGGGGTGTCGACGATGTTGACGCGGATGTCGCCGGCGACCGGGCTCAGGTAGTGGACCGCGCAGTTCTTCGCCAGGATGGTGATGCCGCGCTCTTTCTCCTGATCCTTCGAGTCCATCACGCAATCGACGATGGTCGACTTGGCGTGGTAGGCGCCACCCTGCTTCAGCAAGGCGTCAACCAGCGTGGTCTTGCCATGGTCGACGTGCGCGATGATCGCGATGTTGCGGATGTCAGAACGACGTTCGACGTTGGGAAGCGACATGGGATGGCCGATGGGAAGAGGAGTGGATGCGGAGTTTCTGAGGGTCAGCGCGCCGGCAGGCGGAAAAAAAGGAAGTGCTGCGCCGAGCGAACGCCGCGCACAAATGAGCGCGAGGGTGTAGCGGGATCGCCGGGGAAGGGAAGACCAGGTTGCGCGAGCCTCCCGAGCGGCCACCACCACGGGCGCCCATCTGGGCAACCAGAAGGCAGGTCAACCGCAGAGGGCGCAGAGGCCGCAGAGCCTAGCATTATCACCACTGCGCCCTCTGCGCCCTCAGCGGTTGGCCAGATCGCAAGCTGTGCGGTTGGCCAGATCGCGAGCTTCCTCCGGCAGAAAGCACCCACCTGCATGAAGCGGACCCCAAAGGGTTGCCAGCAAACAGGTTGGAGATGCATCAGCGCGGATCCGCACCAGGGCGAGCAGGCCGATACCGAGAAAGCCGATGGAGGCATCCAGCGCTCACCAGGCCCCCCTCCCACGCTGTCAGTTGCCGTGCTGATGTGCGTCCTGCCCTCCGGCAACCTTGACCCCTGGCAGGGGCGGCGAAGGTTCCTCACCTCCCTTCTGCTCAGGAACGCACATGCCAGGTCACCTCCAGGTCGTCGCCCGTCCCGTCACCGCGTTGTTGCTGCTCGCGCTGGCCTTGCCCTGGCTCGGCGCGGTCGATGACCAGCCGGCGCCCGCCACGCCCGCCACACCGCCGGTGCCGAGCGTCCCGGCGGAAACCGCCGCCAGCGACCTGCTCAAGGGTCTGCCGCCGGTGGCGAGCCTGGTCGAGCGCGACGGCAAGGCGCTGTGGACCGGGGACGATCCCACCCTCGCCTTCCAGGTGGTCGCCATCGACAAGGACGGCAATGCCTTGATCGCCACCGACATCGGCCAGCTGACCGTGGCGCGCAAGTTGATGATCGAGAACCGCACCGATGCCATCAGCGCCCTGCCGGCGTTGATCGCGCACGCCAAGGGCGCCCAGATCAAGGCCGACGGCCTGCTGCTGCGCCAGGGCATCCTCACCGGCCTGCACCTGTTTTCCGCCCACACCCTGGTGCTGTCCGACGGCGTGTTGGCGCGGGTGCAGATGACCGCGCCCGAGCGCGAGAACGATCGCAGCGCGGTGGTCAAGGCCACCACCGTCATCATCCAGTCGCTGGCCAAGTCGCACTTCGATGAACAGGGTCGACGCAGCCTCGACGACGTGCTCCACCGCCTTGGCCGAGCCGACGGCAGCGAGCAGGCGGATGAGGTGACCCCGAGTTTCGCCCGCCGCCTGGTGCGCGGTGGCTGGTTGCGCCGGTTGCTTCCCGATCAGGCCGCAGCCGTGACCACGCTGGAGCAGGCGATCGTCGCGGCGGAGAAGTACCAGCCGGTCACGCTCTACGAAGGCACCGGCCTCAGGCTGGCAGAGGTCAGCGATGCTTTCGAACGCGGCAACCGTTGGCTGCTGACCACTCCCTCGCGCGTGGCGTATGTCCAGCCACATGAGAAGCCGCTGTACTACTGGGCCCTCGGTGAACCGGGCCCGACCCTGGCGGTCGACCTGCCGGCGGGAGCCGATCCCACCGCGGTGAACGACCAGGTGACGGGGGTGCGGCTGTTCCAGGGTTCCAGCCAGTTGGCGGCGTGGAGCAAGGACGCCGGCTTCACCTCCAATCGCGAAGTCTGGCGTCAGGCCTATCCCGCCAAGGCGCACAAGGGCATCGATGCCAATGCGGTCAGCGATACCATGCCGCCGCACATCCTGGTGACGGCGCTCAATGGCGACATCGTGCGCCTGCATACCGCCAGCGGTGTGCTGACGCCGCCGAAGGACGGCTCGACGCAAGACGCCGAGCGTTTCCTGGCCGAAGCGGCCAAGGCGCTGCCTGACCCGGCGCACCTCGACCTCATCGGCGAGTACATCTTCGCCTACGTCTACGACAGCCCGGACAGCCGCTATCCGTTCCTGGTCGGCAATCGCATGGTGAAGAGCGACATCCACCAGACCACCGCCCAGACCATCGCGACCGCCACCTGCGGCATGATCCGCGGCGATTGCGATGACCTCTCCGAACTCTATCAGGCGATCGCCGACCGTCAGGGCCGCACCGCCCATGTGATCTCCCTGCCGCAGCACGCGGCGATGGCCTTCGCGGAAAAGAAGGAGGACGGCAACTGGCATGCGTATGTGCTGCAGACCGGCCCGGCGCTGGAGTTCAGCGACGCCACCCTGCCGAACGCGCTGGAGAAGCTCTACAAGAGCTTCGACGAAGGCGAGACCTTCGATCCCAACGGCCTCGGCCTGCTGCTGCGTTTCTCTGGCGAAAACACCCGCGGCACCTGGCGGTTGAGCTACCGCATCTTCAGCGAGCCGGACTACGCCAAGGTGATGATCGACGTGCAGCGCGATTGGCAGTACCAGACCTATCAGCGCGGCATCAACAAGATGAAGAAGCTGATCGCCGATGGTGATAACGACAACGCCAACTACCGCGAATTATCGGGCCTCTACAGCTTCACCGGCCAATACGGGGAAGCCGTGCATTACCACGAGGAAGCGATCGCCCGCACCACCGAGCCCGACAACCGCCTGAGCCTGACGGTCGAACTGGTCCAGCACCTGTTCGATGCCAACCAGGATCAGAAAGCGCGGGCCGCGGCCCTCGACGTGCTCGACCAGCAGCTGCCCAAGCTGAAGAAGGATCCCGCCTTCAAGGAGAAGATCAGCGCCACGCAGGCGCAGTTCGGCCTCGAACTCGCCGGCGCGCTGGTCCATGGCAAGGCCTATGACCTGGCGCTGCGCGCGCTGAAGGACACCCAGCTCGAGGACATGGCGGCGAAGATCACCCAGGTCGGCGAGTGGCTCAACAGCAACCGCTTCAATCAGAAGGCCTGGGACAACGCGCCGCAGCTGCTGGGCATGCGCCGCCAGTTCCTGATGTACACCGGCATCGCGGTCGAGGTCCTCGATGGCATCTCGCCCGATGAGCTGACCACCAACGCCGACCTCCAACTGGTCGCGCGGACGGTCCAAGACTGGCTGACCACCATCGCCTTCCATGACGTCGACGAACCGGAGGACGCGCTCAGCCGCTACAGCATCGCCGGACGTTTCTACGCGGCGATGCTCGGCGAGGACAACCTGATGAAGCTGATCGACAGCGTCGACCTGCCGAAGAAGAACGACCGCGACCACGCCAAACGCATCGGCGGCCTAGCCCAGCTCAAACTCGACCTGCCGTGGATCAAGCTGTCGGTGCCGTTCTGGAGCGCGCAGGTGATGGAGCTGTTCGGCCGTGAACGCACCACGCTCGACAAGAAGCTGGTCGCCCGCTTGGCCAAGCAGGTCAAGGACTCCTACGACGCCGGCAAGGCCCTCGGCCTCGACCACCAGCTCTTCGACCGCAACCTCCACCTGGTGCAGACCATCGCAGCGCTGATCGGGCAGGATGCCAAGCTGCTGCGCGAACGCCTGCAATGGGTGAAGGAGAAGGACGACAAGCGTCTGCGCGACGACACCGCCCAGTGGCTCGGCGACCCCGCGCGCTTCGTCCCCCTCGACTGGTACCAGCAGGTGGTGCAGATCTGGAAGGAAGAGCTGAACTACAAACCCAAGTACTACTGGATCGCCTGGCGTGCGGCGTTGAACGGTGCTCCCCAGCATGCACTCAAGGCTGCCGAGGCCGCCAAGAACGAGTTCAAGGACGATCTCTCGTTCACCGAGGAATACGACTTCATGAAGCTGCTGTTCGAGCAGCCGGTGAAACCAGGCCCGGCGCCGGTGGTGAAGCCAGAGCAGTCGGTGCAGTGACGTGACCACGCGCGGGAAGTTCCCTTGGTACCGGCGCGCGATCCCTCCCCAGATCCTGCTGGCATGACCTCCGCGCATGCCCTCATCACTGCGGAGCGCGTTTTTGCGCTGATGAACGAACCCGCTCGAAAGCGACAAAAGCTTTGGACGCCAAGCCTGGTGATTGAACGTCTGGGGATCTCACGCTACCCGACATTCGCCAAGGATCACTTGAAGCGCGCCCGCAAAGTGTTGGAACTGCTGTGGAAAGAAGAGGAAATCATCAAGAAGACGCGCTCGGAAAGCAGGTTTACCCTGCGGGAGATCGCTTTTATGCGCATCGCAGATGCGCCGCTTTCCTATTACATCCATTGCCCGCTGTGCGAATCGGATCGTTTAGTCGAAAATGGCATAAGGAAAGCGTGCAAGAACTGCCCTGGCTCTCCGCAGACGGTGATTCGACCCTATCCGTGATCACCCCTGCTGGTGTGACGTCCAGGCAGGGACCTGCACCCTGCGCGTGATCAATCCCCGAAACACGTCCCCACCAGTCGACCGGTCTTGATCCAGGCGTGGTCCTCGGGCACCACCTTGATGCGGCCGGCGACCAGCTTGAGCGGGATCGCTTCGCAGCGGTCGCCCTTGATGCCGACCATCACGTTGTAGCGACCCTCGGCGAGCAATTGCGCGGCGGTGGTGCCGAGGCGCGTACAGAGCAGACGGTCGGCCGCTGAGGGCCCGCCGCCGCGCTGGACGTGGCCGAGGGTGGTGACGCGCGCCTCCATGCCGGTGAGTTCCTGGAGGTGCCGCGCCATGCGGCTGGCCTTGGGCTCCTGCACGGTGTGGTAGGTCATCTGCACCGCGGTCTCGCCGCGCTTGATGGTGACGGTCTTCACCGGCGCCTCGGCGCGGTCGGGATCCAGATCGGTCGGGTGGTGCTCGCCGTGATCGCTCGTGCCACCCTTGCCGTTCTTTTTCGCCCGCTTGGCCGCCTGCTTCGCGTGTTCGGCGGCCTTCTCCTGCGCGGCGAGGGCCTTGGCCTCTTCGTGCGAATGCGCTCCTTCGGCCACGGCGATGATGCTGAAGCGTTTGCCGGCCCGGCTGCGTTCGCTCAGGTGCCGGGCGACGATCTCGAGATCGTAGGGGATCTCGGGCAGCAGGACGACGTCAGCGCCGCCGGCGATGCCCGAACCCAGCGCCAGCCAGCCGGCGTTATGGCCCATGATCTCGACCACGATCGCGCGCTGATGGCTGGTGGCGGTGGTGTGCAGACGGTCGATGGCTTCGGTGGCGATGCCGAGCGCGGTATCGAAGCCGAAGGTGATATCGGTCTCGGCGACGTCGTTGTCGATGGTCTTGGGCAGGGTGATGACGTTGAGTCCGGCCTCCTGCAGGCGCAGGGCGTTCTTCTGCGTGCCGGCGCCGCCCAGGCAGACCAGGCAATCGATCTGCAGCTTCTTGGCGTTCTCGACCGCGGTGCGGGTCATATCCATGATCTTGCCGCCCATCGGCATCTTGTGCGGCTTGTCGCGGCTGGTGCCGAGGATGGTGCCGCCGCCGGTCAGGATCCCGCTCGTGGCGCGATCATCGAGCGCCATGGTGCGATTCTCCACCAGCCCGCGGAAGCCATCGAGGATGCCGATGCATTTGATGCCGTAGGCCCCGATCGCCGCCTTCACCACCCCGCGGATGGCGGCGTTGAGTCCTGGGCAATCGCCGCCCGAGGTCAGGACGCCGATGCAGCGGGTTTTGCTCTTGGCCATGGTCGACTCCTGGAAGTGGGCCGCCACCGTAGTCGCGCCCGGGTGCTCGGCAATTGCGTCACCAGCGCCCACCCATCACTGCCCGTGTAGCATTTGGCGCATTCGTGGGTTATGTTTCCGGACCGTCGCATAAGCGACGGTAATGATCAGCCACTCCCCCTGTCCATCCCATGGCACGCTCCGTCCCCATGTCCGCCTCGCTTTCTTCGCGTTTCGCCCTGCTCCTGGCCATCTCGTTGGCCGGGATGGGGCTATTCGTGGTGGCCATGGTGGTGCTGATCTCCCAGACCGGCGTACACGGGTACCTGCCGCGACAGATCACCGACGCCCAGGATCTGACCAGCGACATCGAGCCGCCGCCGCTCTACCTGATCGAGGCGATGGTGGCGGTGCACGAACTCGACCGGGCATCCGACCCGGAGCCGGTTCTGGAACGGTACGCCTTCCTCAAGAATCGTTTCCTGAGCAGCGAGAAGGAATGGCAGGTCCGCCTGCAAAACCATCAGGCGCCTGAACGTGCGGCCTTCAGCGAGCTCACCGCCTCGGCCCATACCTTCTTCACCCTGGCCGAGCAGGAGCTCTTCCCCGCCATCCGCCGTGGCGACCAGCCGGCCGGCGCGCGGATCCTCGATGGCCCGCTGACGGTGGCCTTCACGCACCACCACGCGCAGGTCCAGCGCCTGATGACCATGCTCGACGACCTCCGGCGCGCGGCCGAGGAGCGCGCCCACACCATCGAACTGGTGATCGCTTGCGGGATGGCCGCGGTCCTGGTGGTGGTGTTGTTGGCGGCGCATGGCCTCGCGACGGTGCGCACCGCGCATCAGCGTGAGATCCGCGAGCGCGAAGTGCGTTTCCGCTACCTCTCCGAGGCCAGCTTCGAGGGCATCGCCTTGTCCGAACTGGGCCAGGTGGTGGATGCCAACCAGCAGCTCGTGCAGCTCTTGGGCTATGACACGCTCAGCCAGCTCACCGGGCGGATGATCTCCGAACTGGTCACGCCCGATTGCCGCAGCGGATTCCTCACCCGCATCGCCGAACAGGATGAGCGCGATTGCGAGGTCAGCATGCTGCGGCATGGCGGCGCGGTGCTGCAGGTGGAGATCCGCACCAGGTACTACCTGCTGGAGGGACGGCGGGTGCGGGTCTCGGCGATCCGCGATGTCACCCAACGCAAACGCGCCGAGGCCGAACTGCTGCGTCATCGTGACCACCTCGAGGAGCTCGTCGGCGCGCGCACCCTGGCCCTGGAGCAGGCGCGCATCGCCGCTGAATCCCTCAGCCGCGAAGCCCATGACGAGCGGGCCAAGGCGGTCGCGGCACTCGATGAGGCGAAGCGCATGGAGACCTCCTACCTGCGCACCAAGGACGAGGCCGAGGCCGCCAACCGTGCGAAGAGCGACTTCCTCGCCAGCATGTCGCACGAGATCCGCACCCCGCTCAATGCCGTGCTCGGTTACGCCCAACTGCTGGCCCGCGACCGTGGACTGGCGCCCGACCACCTGCGTGCGGTGCAGGTGATCAACCGCTCCGGCGCCCATCTGCTGGCGCTGATCAGCGACATCCTCGACATGTCACGCATCGAGGCTGGGCGCAGTGCCGCCCATCCCGAGGACTTCGATCTGCATGATCTGCTCGACAACCTCAAGAGCCTGTTCCTGCTGCGGGCGCGCGACAAGCACCTCGACCTGCGGCTGACCCTGGCCGATGGCCTGCCACGATATGTCCGCAGCGATCCGCGCATGTTGCGCCAGATCCTGCTCAACCTGCTGTCGAACGCCGTCAAATTCACCATGGCGGGCGGCATCGAGGTCTCCGCCAGCCACGCGGACGGGCAGCTGGTGATCAGCGTGCGCGACAGCGGACCAGGCATCAGCGCTGAGGACCTCTCGCGTCTGTTCCAGCCCTTCATGCAAGTCGGCGCCGGGCGCGGCCAGCACGAGGGTTCGGGACTCGGCCTGGCCATCAGCCGCGGCTTCGCCAACGCCCTCGGTGGCAGCCTGACTGCGGTCAGCGTGCCCGATCGCGGATCGGTCTTCACGCTGCGGACGCCCCTGGTCCTGGCCGAATCGCCTGCCGGCGTGCTGCGCTCCGGGCGGGAGGTGGTCGGATTGAGCCCAGGCCTCCATCCGCCGCGAGTCCTCATCGCCGAGGATCACGCCGA
>JANPIY010000836.1:0-2131 GCA_031425255.1 Planctomycetota bacterium | reverse complement strand
GCGGCCAGCCTTTCTCCAATTGATCCCGAGAGCGGACTCATCTCGCCAAGGAACCTTAAAGTCCTTCTACGCCGCCTTCAATCCACTCAGCACGAATCGTGCGCCTGGACGATGGCCGGCGTCGAGTCGCAACAGCGCACCGTGCGCCTCGGCGATCGCCTTCGCCAGATGGAGACCAAGGCCGGTGCCGGCGGCGCGGCTGGTGGTGAAGGGCTCGAACAGGCGGGCGGCGAGTACGGTGTCGACTCCAGGTCCGTTGTCGCTGACCGCGAAACCATCCGGCAGCACCAGGACGTCGACCCGGCCCTCCTGGTCGCCGCCATGCGCCTGCACGGCCTGGATGGCATTCAGCAGCAGATTCATCAGCAGCTGCCGCAGGCGCGCGGGATCCGCCGACACGGTGCTGGCGCCGGTGACGGTGATCACGCAGCCGGCATGCTCCGCCTGGCGACGGAGCAGCCGTGTGACCTCATCCGCGACCACGCGCAGATCGCAGGACTGCACGCTGACGTGCATCCCTTTGGAGAATGCCAGCAGTTCGTCGACGATCAGGTCGAGGCGTTCGAGCTCCTCCATGATCACCTCGACGCCGGGGTCCGCGCCGTAGCGCCGGGCCAGCATCTGCACGGTCAGTCGCACCGCAGACAACGGATTGCGCACTTCGTGGGCGATGGTGGCGGTGAAGGTGCCGAGCGTGGCCAGACGTTCGTCCTGGCGATGCTGACGATCGAGATCGTTGAGACGCTTGCGCATCTGTTCGAGCTCCTGCGCCAGCGACAACAGCTCACCCGAACCCACCGGTTCGACCATGCGCTCCAGGTCGCCAGCGCCGATGAAACGCGCCGCCCGGGCGAGGCGTTCCACCGGATTGGCGAACTGCCCGGCCAGCCACCATGCCACCAGCCAGAAGGCGGCGGTGCCGGCGACGATCATGCCGAGGGTACCGATGAACACCGCGCGGGTGGCGGCAAGGTAGGCATCCGAGCGGTAATCGACCTCGACCACCTTGCCGACCTCGGCGACCTGGACGGTGCCGGGTCGAGGATCGGAGGTCGCCGGTAGGACCCGGAAGTGGTAGCCGGTCAAGGCGCGCATCTTCTCCACCACCTCGTCGGTGAGCGGAAAGCCGCCTTGCGCCAGCACCCGGCCGACGGAACGGGCCGAGTCCTCCGCTTGCGCCTTCATCGACAGGTCGAGCCAGCGCCAGGCGATGACGCCCATCACCACCGTCAGCACCAGGTGGACGGCGACGAAACCGATGAGCAGGCGGCTACGGGTGCGCATCGGCGCGGAGGGCCAAGTGCAGCGTGCGGAGTGCGGAATATCGCGCACCGATGCCGTGCCGCCCAGGATCGCATGCGACCTCGCAGGCGCGTCCAAGCATGGCGCCGACGTCCGGGCATATCACGGGAACGGTGACTCCGCACTCTGCACTGCGCACTGCGCTCCCGGCACGCTCGTCAGCCACGCCACGAATTGCCGCAGCGCCTGGCCGCGATGGCTGCGCGCGTGTTTCGCCTCGGCGCTCATCTCCGCCACGGTCACACCGAGATCCGGTACCAGGACGTAGGGGTCATAACCAAAGCCACCGCTGCCGCGACGCTCCGCGCGGTGTTCGCCGGCGAAGGTCCCCGACCAGGTCAGCGGCGCCTGCCCAGGGCGGGCGAGGGCGATGACGCAGCGGTACTGCACATATTTGTCGGCATGCGGCGCCAACTCGGCGATCAGCTTGCGGTTGTTGGCCTCGTCGTCGCACGGCACGCCGGCGTAACGCGCGCTATAGACGCCAGGGCGCCAATCCAGCGCCCGCGCTTCGATGCCGGAGTCATCGGCCAGGGTGCACAGGCCGGTGGCCTTGAGCCCGGCCTCGGCCTTGAGGATGGCGTTCGCCTCGAAGGTCGTGCCGGTCTCATCGACCTCGGGGTCGTAGCCGATCTCGGCGGGAGCAACGACCGAGATCCTGAACGGGGTCAGGATCTCGCGGAGTTCATTCAATTTTTTCTGATTGCCCGTGGCCAGCAGCAGGCGGCCGAGATGGCGGCCGCCCTGATCACCGACGGGCTCCACGGATGGTCGGCTCAACGTTTGACGTTGAGATCCGGCACGATCAGGTTGGTGCCGGGCGGCAAGC
>JANPIY010000835.1:0-8401 GCA_031425255.1 Planctomycetota bacterium | reverse complement strand
GGACAAATACGTCGAGTTGACCAAGGCGAAGTGAAGTCGGGGAATCCCGGGACCGCCGGCTCAATGGTGTTTGGCTAACGCAACGAAGAGGGATGAAAGGCATAGCCACAGAGCTCACAGAGAGCACAGAGCTGGAGAGTTGGACCTCTCTGTGCTCTCTGAGGGCTCTGTGGCTGGTTGTCCTTCTCCTGACTTCAGGATTCGGCCTTAGCTAAACAGCATTGCTGGCGCTCCTAAGAGTTGGTTTCATAACCCATCCCGTAGCGAGCCCGAGCCATCGTCGAGCGAGGCAAGGAAGACGGGCCGTTTGGAGCGGAGGCATGGCCGTAGGCCATGTTGAGCACCAAATGGTTCGTCTGACGCCGCCGCAGCCGACGAGGGCCGGGCGCAGTAGGGATGGGTTATGAAACCAGCTCTAAGGCGCAGGCCCCGCCACCGTTCAGCGTTTGCCCGCCGTCGACAGCGGCCAGTCGTCGCTGCGGAAGGGGAGCGCCGGCAGTCCGGCCGCATCGACCAGGTTGACCTGCGGGTGGTCGGCCCAGGCGTAGCGCACCGCCACCGGGGTCGCCACCTTCGCGTGGCTCAATACCACGCTGTCGCCATCGATGCGTGCCTTGGCCCACACGAAGGCGCGGTCACGTCCGGCGATGGCGAAGCCGGTCGGCGCCTTGCCGTCACGCGTCGCCAGACCATGGGTGGTGAAGGTGACCCGGGCCTCGTTGCCGGTGACGGCCAGCGCTTTGAAGCAGGGGCCGGTCCAGCGGATGGGCTGCTCGTACACTGCGGCCTGGGCCCACGCCGCGAGGCGCTCGCCGACGGTGAGCTTGTCGCGCGGATGGATGTCGTGCACGTCGCCGACATCGATCGCGGTGATCATGCCGATGCGGCTGGCCTGGGCGGTCATCGCCTGCGCCTCGCGCAGTTCCGCCCAGGCGCTGACCCCCGGTTCCAGCGCATAGGGTCCATACCCGGCCAACTGGACGATGCCGAACGGGATCTCGCCCTGGCCCCAGGCCAGACGCCAATCGCGGATCAGCGTCGGCAACAGCGCGCGATACTGCTCGGCGCGCTCGACATTGTTCTCGCCCTGGTACCAGATCACGCCGCGGAGCGCGAACGGCACCAGCGGCTGGATCATGGCGTTGTTGAGCGCGGCCGGCACATGCTGATGGGTGGAGTGCAGCGGCGGCGGCGGTACGTCGGTCTTGGGTTCGAGGGCGAGTTCGACACGGTATTTCCAGGGCCCGGCGAGCGAGACCTCATTGGCGGCCTTCGGCGCGCTCTTGCTGGCGCCCTTTTTAATCGTGGTGGTCTTGCGCACGGCCGCCTTGGCGCGGGGCGCCTCTGCGGGCTCACGCGGGCGCAGCCACATCTGGTCGGGCGAGCCGGTGAAGCCACCGATCCCTCCACGATCGAAGACCCGGATCGCCAGCACCAGGGAGCGATCGGTGATCGCCGCCGCGGGCAGGATGTAGGTGCGCGGCGTCATGCGCGGCTCGGCGACCTCGGCACCGATGCCACCCACGCGCTCGCCGTCGAGATAGACCACCTCGACATGATCGATCGGGCCCAGGGACAATTCGAGATCGCAGCCCTTCCAGGCCGCGGGGATCGCCACCGTGCGACGGAACCACACCGCGCCCTCACTGGCGAGGCCGGCGCGCTGCCAGGGTTGCGGCAGATCGATGCTCGACCAGTTGGCATCCTCGAAGGCGGCCTGATGCCAGCGTCGGCGGATCCCGGCATTGCCGGCATCCTGATGGCGCGCCTTTTCTTCCCACTCAGCCAATTGTTTGAGATAGCCCGGCGAATCGGCGGCGGGCAATGCCGCCGGAACCCGGTCGAGGATCGGCCGCAGCATATGGTCGCTGTCGAGTGCCGCGCGGCTGACCCATGCCTCCGCCGGCGTGCCGGACCAGGAGCTGTGGATCAGGCCGATCGGGACCTTGAGCGCGCGGTGCAGGGCGTGGCCGAAATGCCACGCCACGGCGGAAAACCCCGCCGCGCTTTCGGGACTCGAACGGCTCCAGGCGGCGTCCACCTGGACATCGTCCACCGGCGAAGTCCCACCCGCGTGCCCGACGGTGAACAGGCGTAGGTCCGGGACCGTGGCGGCGGCGACGTGGCGGCCGGCGTCGGCACTGCAGGACAGCGGCCACTCCATGTTGGACTGGCCGCTACACAGCCACACCTCGCCGATGGTGACGTCATGCACGGTGACATCGGCGTCGCCCTGGACCATGAGGTCGAGCGCCTGTCCGAGGTAGGGTTCCGCGGCCAGGGCGGGCAATTTGACCATCCACATGCCCCGGGCATTGGCGACGGTCTCGGCTCCATGACCAGCGAGGGTGACGCGGATGGCCTGGTTGGGAGTCGACCACCCCCATACCGGGATCGGACGACGCTGTTGGAACACCATTCCATCACTGAAGAGCAGAGGGAGTCGCATTGTCGGCGGATTGAGGCAACGGTGATCGGAAGGTCAAGCACGGGCGGCATGGAGTAGGCGTGTATTGCAGCAGGAACTGGACACGACCGTGGAGCGGCCCACAGTCACACCTCGCGCCCTCAGGCCGTGGACATATCGTTCGCTCCGCTTTTCACCTCGCCCTTCGTGTCGCTCTCCCGTCGCGCTTTCATCAGTCTTTCATCACTCTCGCGTCACTCTCCACGCACACCTCTCTTGGGTTGGACACTGCCGTGATCGCCTTCATCTCCGACATCCATGCGAACCTCGCCGCCCTCGAAGCGGTGCTCGCGGATATCGACTCCCTGGGCACGGTGGAGCGGATCTACTGCCTCGGCGACGTCGTCGGCTATGGTCCGCAGCCGCGCGAGTGCCTCGATATCATCGCCTCGCGCTGCAAACTCATCCTCATGGGCAACCACGAGCACGCCCTGCTCTATGGCGCCTATGGCTTCCACGCCGCGGCCAAACGCGCCATCGATTGGACCCGGGACACCCTGCAGAAGGTCCAGCCGGCAGCGCAGCGCAAGGCGCTCATGGAGCTGCTGCAGAACCTGCCCATCCGCCACGAGATCGACGACATCCTCCTGGTCCACGGCAGTCCGCGCGACCCGGTGATGGAATACGTCCTCGAAAGCGATCTCTGGGAAGGCTCAGACTCCGACAAGATGGACAGCATCTTCGCCGGCTTCCAACGTCTGTGCTTCGTCGGCCATACCCATCGCCCTGGGGTCTTCACCGAAGACCGCTGTTTCCTCGCCGCGGCGGAGCTGGTCAACGGCTTCGACGTCTCGGACGGCAAATACCTCATCAACGTCGGCTCGGTCGGCCAGCCGCGTGATCGCAATCCCCTGCCCTGCTACACGCTCTTCAGCGGCGACGCGGTGTACTTCCGCCGCGTCGCGTACGACGTCGACGACACCGCCGAGCGGGTGCGACGCATCGACGCCCTCGACCGCCGCTTCGCCGAACGCCTCTACCGCGGCGAATAGGGAGGGTAACCCGGTGAGTCACTCGCCCAGGCGGTTGGTCGCCTTGCTGCGAAGGGGCAGCCCCGGAGGCGCGTTCTTGGGGTGCCAGCCCTGATGGCGCACCCCAAGCAAACAGTGCACCCCAACCAACAGCCTTTTGCTTAGCCGGGTGGCGCTGTTAGAAACAGCCCGCCCAACCGGTCCGCCGCTGTGGGCGATGAAAGGATCGCATTCGAATGCCTACGGTCGCAGCACGGGTGGTGCTCAGCAACAAGATGGGGCTGCACGCCCGTCCCTCCACCCAGATCGCCACGACCGCCAGTCGTTTCAGTTCCGACATCCATATCGGCAAGGACGACATGGTGGTCGATGCCAAGAGCGTGTTGGAGCTGCTCATGCTGGCCGCCGAATGCGATACCGAACTGACCATCACCGCAGAAGGCGATGACGCCAAGGTCGCGGTGGCGACGCTGGTGGAACTGGTGAAGGGCCGTTTTGGAGAACTCGACGTCGATGCCTGAGGTCTCCTCGCCAACAGCCATGGAGCGGGTTGCAGTCGCCTGCGCCACGGTGGCGGGCATTGGTCTCCTGCGTCCGGCTCCGGGGACCTGGGCGAGCGCGGCCGCCGCGGTGGTCGCTGCGGCGACCATCCTCGTGCTGCCGACCGCGCTGATCACCCCGGTGCTGCTCGCTGGCGTGGTGCTGGCCACGCTCGTCGGACTGGCCAGCGCTCCCGCCGCCATCCGCCATTTCGGCCGCGGTGATCCCGCCCCGGTGGTGATCGACGAGGTCGCCGGCACCTGGCTCGCCATCGCCGTGATCCCCGCCACCACACTCGCCGTCGCACCGTTGACCGGCGTGTTGCTGGGGGTTCTGCTCTTCCGCGTGTTTGACATCGCCAAACCGTGGCCAGTGAGTTGGTTCGAGCGTTTGCCAGGTGCGGTTGGCATCCTCGCTGATGATCTCGCCGCGGGGGCAGTCGCTGGAATCCTGGCGGCTGCGCTGCTGCACTAGAAAGCATAGCTGATGGCCACCCGCCGACATGACCGCTCGCACACCCAATCCCGTCCCGGCGCACGTCCGACGGCACGGGGCGCGACCACGTCGAACCTCTCTGGCGGCGGACGCCCCGCTTCATCGGGCATCCATGCACCGATCCCGGCCTCCGGCGTCCACGCGCCGATTTCCGGTTCTGGGGTACACCAATCCGCCAGCGGTTCGGGCCCACGCAGCGCCAGCCTCGACCGGCGGAGCACCGGCAACCGCAGCGAAGGCACCGGCAACAAGGCTCCGAAGAACAAACAATTCGGCCAGCGTGGCATGGGGCTACGCGCCAAGTTCATGCTCGTGCTGTCGGGGGTCACGGCCGCGGCCCTGATCGCCCTCGGCTTCAGCATGGCGGCGACCACCAACAACTTCCTCTTCGGTCAGAAGCAGCACTCCGGTGTGGAGATCGCCCGCATGGCGGCGCAGATCGGCAACGCGGTCAACGCGCGCCTGGCGTTCTTCAAGAAGCTCAAGGCCGACCCGCTGTTTCGCGGCGTCGAGATCCCGATCCCCACCCGCGCCGACATCGAACGCGACCTGGTGACCTATCTCAACGACGCGCGCGACTGGGGCGGCAACAACAACTATCAGTACAGCGACATCCTGGCGATCCGTTTCGACTGCCCGTCGATTCCCGAGATCAGCCAGGTCGGCGTCGGCGAATTGGAGGAACGCTCCAATCGCGGCACCAGCTATCCCAGCATCTATGTGCCGAAGACCGGCGGCTCGGTGGCGCTGCCGCCCGGCATCACGGTCGAGGAGCAGGTCAAGAAAGGCGCTGCCGGCGACATCCCGATCTACCGTTTCAAGATCGCGCTCGACAAGAGTTTCGGCCAGGCCTCGGTGGGCACCGACCCGGCCAACGTACGCGTCGACATCGCCGCCGAGAGCGTGCAGCGGGTGAGCAAGAACCTCTTCCTCACCATCGGCATCGCGGTGTTCATCGCCATCGGCGTGGTTGTCGCGGTGGCCAACTGGCTGGCTGGTAACATCACCCGTCCGCTCGATATGCTGATCGCCGACATGAAGGTGGTCGCGCGTGGCAAACTGGACCACGAGACCAAGGCGCGTTCCAACGACGAGATCGGGACCCTCGCCGGCGAGTTCAATCGCATGACCGGCAATCTCAAGATTGCGCAGGTGGCGCTGGTCGAGCAGGAGAAGGCCGAATATGAGCTGTCGATCGCCCGCGAGGTGCAGCGCCAGCTGCTGCCGGCTGAGGCCCCGACCATCCTCGGCTACGACAGCGCCGCGTTCTATCAGGGCGCCAAGGCGGTCTCGGGCGACTACTTCGACTTCATCCCGCTCGGCAACGGTCTGTGGGGCTTCATCATCGCCGACGTGTCGGGCAAGGGCATCCCAGGATCGATGGTGATGGCCGTCACCCGCACCATCGTGCGGCTGGTGGCCAACAAGCACCTCAACCATGCGGCTGAGACCTTGAAGGAGACCAACCGCCTGATCTCCAAGCAGATCAAGCGCGGCATGTTCGTCACCGCCCTGTACGCCATCCTCGATGAGAACACCGGCACCCTGACCTACGCCTCCGCTGGTCACAATCCGATGGTGATCTACCGTGCCGCGACCGGCACCTATGAGCTCGCGAATGCCAAGGGCATCGCCCTGGGATTCAATGAAGGCCCCTTGTTCGACAAGACCATCCAGGAACAGACCACGGTCCTGGGTGCTGGCGACACCATGCTGATCTACACCGACGGCTTCCCCGAGGCGATGAATGCCGCCAACGAGGAGTTCGGCGACGAGGCGTTCTATCAGACCATCGCGCAGCATGGACGTCTCGATGCCCGCGGTCAGATCGCCAAGCTGGTGGAGGCCATCGCCGGTCACCGCGCGGAAGCGGAGCAATCCGACGACCTCACCATCATCGCCGTGCGCAACGTGGCCCAGACATGAAGTTCCACCACCACCTGACTATCAGCAATGACCACGCCTACCTGGCGCAGGTGCGCGACCTGGTCAGTCGGGGAGTGTCGGCCGGCGACTTCCCTGGTCAGTACCTCAATCGTCTGCAGATCGCCGTCGACGAAGTGGTCACCAACATCATCGAGCACGGTTATGCCGGCCTGCCGCGGGGCAGCGCCACGATCGAGATCCATGTCGACGTCGACAGCGACCGCTTCTGCATCCAGATCAGCGACAACGGTCTGTCGTTCGACCCCAACCAGATGACCGACATCGACATCCAGACCCACGTCGCCGCCGGCCGGGCCGGTGGCCTGGGCGTGTTCCTGATGCGCAAGATCATGGATCAGGTCGAATACCAGTTTCAGAACGGCAAGCGCAACCAGCTCACCCTGGTCAAACTGCGCGGTAAATAGCTTCGCCTGCGCCCCAGCCCGACTTCGCTGCTGCGCAGCTCGCACGCTGCGCGTGTCACCGCTTCGCGGTGATCGTTCTGGTGCGACCCCGGCTTTGCCGGGTATAGCGCTGCGCGCGATCAGGCTCGTCCCCGCTCGCGCGCGCAAGCGCGCTCGGGGGATTGTTGTTCGCGGGCTCTGCCCGCTACGCCCGCCAGGGGCTCTGCCGCCCCTGGACCCGGCTCGGGCGCAACCCGCGATCGCTTGCTGAACTTGCTGAGGGCACAAGCATGCGCCCCTTCATCCTCGTACTTGGCCCACCATGAAACTCGCCCAACGCGTCTCGCGCATCGACTCCAGTGGCATCCGCAAGATCTTCGATCTGGCGCGCTCGCTCAAGGATCCCATCAACCTTTCGATCGGCCAGCCGGACTTCGCGGTCGCGCCGGAGGTCAAGGCCGCGGCCATCGCCGCCATCCAGGCCGACCGCAACACCTATACCCAGACCCAGGGCATCCCTGAACTGCGCACGATGGTGACGGCGGATGAGAAGGCCTACACCGGACGCGACTACGTGGCGGAGGAGGTCCTGATCACCTCCGGCGTCAGCGGCGGGCTCTTCCTCGCGCTGCTCGCCTTGGTCGACGATGGCGACGAGGTGATCATCCCCGATCCCTACTTCGTGATGTACAAGCACCTGGTCAACCTCTTCGGCGGCAAGCCGGTCTACCTCGACACCTACGACACCGGCTTCGGCATCGACGCGGCGCGTCTGGAAAAGCTCATCACGCCGAAGACCAAGCTGCTGCTGCTCAACAGTCCAGGCAATCCCACCGGCCGCATCTTCCCGAAGAGCGAACTGGAAGCGATCGGCCGCGTCTGCGCCAAACACGGCATCACCGTCATCTCGGACGAGATCTATCGCGCCTTCAGCTACGTGCCGATGACCTCGATGGCCGAGGTCTACCCCGACACCGTGGTGCTGGTCGGCCACTCGAAATCCTTCGGCATGACCGGCTGGCGCCTCGGCTACGCCGCTGGCCCAAAGGAGATCATCCAGGCGATGACCAAGGTGCAGCAATACAGCTTCGTCTGTGCGCCCTCGATCGTGCAGTACGCCGCGCTCGCTTGCCCGACGGTGGACAACAGCGGAAACATCGCCGCCTATCAGCGCAAACGCGATCTGATGGTCGGTATCCTCTCCTCGCATTTCGAACTGGCACCGCCGGACGGCGCCTTCTACCTGTGGGCCAAGGCGCCACGCGGCCTGACCGGCGACCAGTTCGTCGACCTCGCGATCAAGAACAACATGCTGATCATCCCCGGCTCGGTGTTCAGCGAACGCGCGTCGCACTTCCGCATCTGCTACACGGTGCCGGATGAGAAACTGAAGCTGGGGGCGGAGTTGCTCTGTCGACTGGCGGATGGAGCGCAGGCGAAGGGCTGAACGGGCTGGGTGAGGCGGCAGGAGGGAGTATCCCAAGTGGCGGCAAATTTCGGCAGAAGTTAGACGCAGACGGGTCAGTTACCAAGCCTGATACCAACGCAATTCTACTGCGTGAAAGTAGGGCGGCTCTCGGTACAGATGTATCATGAGC
>JANPIY010000834.1:0-2439 GCA_031425255.1 Planctomycetota bacterium | reverse complement strand
CGACAACCACGATCCCAGGCTGGCGCGTCCTGGCAGTTCATTGCCGGTCATCAGGAAGGTGCAGGCGGGATCGTGGTTGATCGAATCGGTAAACAGGGATCGCACCACGGTCAGGTCATCGACCACCCCGGCGGTGTGCGGCAGCAGATCACTGGCCCACGTGCCGCTCTTTCCGTGCCGGGCGAAGCCGAACAATGACGGCGCGATCGGCAGGCGGCCCTGGCTCGCGGTCATGGTGGTGATGCGCTGGTCGCCGCGTACCGATGGCGGCAGGTCCTTGTCGTACCACTCGCGCAGACCGGGTTTGTGGTCGATGGTGTCGCGCTGCGACACACCTCCGCTCAGGTGCAGGTAGATCAATCGTTTGGCCCGCGCTGGGTGGTGTGGCAGTCCTGCGAGCGGCGGATGGGTGGCCGCCGGAGCGTGCGCCGGGGTCAGCAGATTCAGCGACAAGGCCCCCAGTGTCAGGGCAGCGGAGCTGAGAAGATGGCGGCGCGTCAGGTCCATGGCTTAATTCCGGCACAGGGTTTCGTCGAGATTGAGCAACATGCTGGTGATCATGGCCCAGGCCGCCCGTTCGCTTATCGGCAGGTCTCGCTCCGGCCTGGCGGTCGGTTCACCCACGGCGAGCAGCCGTTCGGCCGCCCGGACATCGCTGAAGTGCCGACGTTGCACCGCCAGCGCGCTCACCATCACGCTCGACTCGTTCCCCGTGGGGGCTCGCCCGGTGGCGGCACGGAATGCGTACCGCAGCCGTGCCGCGTCATCGCCTGGGAGATTCAGCACACGCACGGCGAATGCCCGCGCGGCTTCGATCTGCTGCACGTCGTTCAGCAGCGCCAACGCCTGCAACGGGGTGTTGGTGCGTTCGCGGCGCAGGCAGGCGATCTCGCGCGAGGGCGCATCGAACACCGTCATCGCCGGCGGCGGTGCAGTCCGTTTCCAGAAGGTATAAAGGCTGCGGCGGTGGGCGGCGGCTCCGCTGTCGGCCCGGTAGAAGCGCGTGTCGCTTTCGAGGAAGGCCACGGTCTCCCACACGCCAGAGGGTTGATAAGGCCGTACCGCTGGACCGCCGATGGTCGCGTCGAGCAATCCGGCAAGACTGAGGGCTTGATCGCGGATGACCTCCGCGTCGAGCCGCAGCCGCGCACTGCGGGCGAGCAGGAGATTGTCGGGGTCACGCATGAGCAGCGCCGACGCCACGCGATTGCCCTGGCGATAGGTGCGCGAAGTTACCAGCAGGCGCAGGAGCCGCTTCACATCCCAGCCGTGGCTGACGAAATCGTGCGCCAGCCAGTCGAGCAGCTCCGGATGGGTCGGCGGCTGACCCTGGGCACCGAAGTCTCCCGGAGTGCGCACCAGCCCCGAGCCGAACAAGGCCTGCCACCACCGGTTGACCGCCACGCGCGCGGTGAGGGGGTGGCGTGGATCCGTCAGCCACCGCGCCAAGTCCATGCGCGTGGCCCGGGTTCCCGCGGCCTTCAGCGGTGGGAGGAACGCCGGCGTGCCAGGTTGCACCACCTCGCCGGGACGATCATAACGCCCCCGCGGGAGGTCATGGACCACGCGCGGCTTGGCCGCTTCCCGTGCGATCGGGGTATTTGGCAAGCGCATCTCATATCCGACTTGTTCCGCCAGCAGTCGGCGCGCGGCGTGCGCCTGCAACTCGACTGGACCACGCAGCGGCCCGTAGATGTAGTTGCGATGGAAGGCGCTGGTGAGGCGTCGTTCGTCGGCATTCTGCTGGGCGTCGCCGAGGTTGATCAGGTAGCGGATATCGCGTGGCAGGGCTGCGGCATAAAGCAACGCCGGTTTGTTGCGCAGCGTCTTGACCCAGGCGTCCTCATTCAGCAGCGGATCGCTGCTCGCATCAGCACTGCTGCAGCGTGCGCCCAGGTGATCCCACCACGCGGCGCCATCGCTTTGCAGCAGCTGGATACCGCTGATGGCCGCGCCCGATTTCACTCCGCAGGCCATCGCGTCGGCTTCCAGCCGCGTATAGACGCCCACCGCCGGCATGGGGCCGGCGACGATGACCTGGCCCACGGTGTCGCTCAGCGCACTGGGATCGCCCCAGACCATGCGCGCCGGTTTACCAGCGCAGAGGAAACCGATGCCCACCGCACGTGGAGGATGCTTCGCATCTGGCTGCACATGGGCGATGGCGATGAACGCGTTGCGCATCCGCAGCGGTACCTCGCCGGTATCGAAGATCACCGGGCGGGTGGCCGCCGCGTCCAAGCGCAGAGCCTTGCGACCGGCGACCAGCGGAACGTGACCGCCGGACATCCAGGTCCCGGCTGCCATCGTTACCGCCTCACCCGTCGGCACTGAACCGACCGTCGGTACGTCGCCATCCTCCGCCCAGATCACCTCGTAGGTCACGGGTTTGCCTTTGGGGACCGGATGAGCTGGAGCGAGTTCCTTGGTTTTGGCCGA
>JANPIY010000833.1:0-1529 GCA_031425255.1 Planctomycetota bacterium | reverse complement strand
ACGGTGCGGGTGGCGAGCCCGGTGGCGGTGAGGGAGATGGTCGCGGTGTCGTTGACGGTATCCGCGTCGCTCGCGGCGCTGACGGTGACGGTCTGGGCAGTGTTCCAGTTGGCTGAGGTGAAGGAGAGCGTGGCTGGCGTGACGGTGAGGTCGGTGCTGCCGGCGCTGCGCGCAACGGCGACGGATACCGTGGCCGTTGGCTGGCTGAGCAGGCGTACGGTGAAGGTGCCGCTGGCGCCCTCGGCGAAGGACAGCGTCGCCTGCGACAGCACCAGGTCCTGCGAGCCGTCCTCGGCCACCACGGCGACGTCGACCGCGGTCATGCCGCTGGCGCTGACGCGGATGGTGGCGCTATCGTCGGTGGCGTCGGCATCGGCAGCGGCGGCGACGGTGACGTACTGCGGCACGGCGAAGTTCGCCGCGCTGAAGCTCAGCGCAGCCCCGGAGCCGACCGTGATATCGGCGTCGCCAGCCGTGCGCGCGACGGTGACCGCCACGGGCGCCGTGGGGGCGGTGGCCAGGCGCACGGAAAAGGTCGCCTGCCCGCCTTCGAGCGTCGCCAGGTTGAGCGGCGTGACCACCAGGCCCTGGGCCGGCGCCAGCGGAGCGATGCGGTGGATGACGCCGTTGAAGCTGCCGTAGTAGAGCGCGCCGTCAGGGCCGACCGCCAGGTCGGTGGCGCTGCCCGAGCCGGTGGCGAAGGGGTGCACGGCGACGATGTCGCCGGCGGCGTCGATGTCGGCGCGTACCAGCTGGCTGGATCCGTAGTCGCTGAAGAAGAAGTCGCCGCGGTACGCCGCCGCGGGCAGGGTGCTCTCCCAGAAGGTGCCGCCGGTGATGGCGTTGCCGAAATCCTGCTGAGCCACCGTGCCGTCGGTGCTGGCGGTCAGGTTGGCCCCGCTCTGGGCGTAGCGGAACTGGGTGGCGGAGACCACCTCGCTGACCACCACGCTGCCCTCCAGGCTGGTGTCGCCGCCGCTGAAGCCGTCGATGGTGACGCGGCCGCCGCGCCGCAGGTTGTGGTTCGCCGAGGTGGTGGCGGTGACCACGTTGCCGGAGCGCACAGCGTCGGTGATGGTCACCGTGCCGCTGCCGCCGGTGGGATAAGCGAGCACGGAGCGGATGTACTGGTTGGTGTTGGTGGGCGCCGGCTGGTTGATCTCGTAGTCGTTGTAGCCCACGTGGTCGCCCGCGCGGACGATGAAGACCTGCTCCCAGGAGTCGCCGACCACATTCACCCACAGCCGGCCGGTGGCGGGCTGGAAGGTCAGGGTGAAGGGATTGCGGAAGCCACGTGCCCAGACGTAATCGTTGTTCGGTCCGGCGCCGTCGTAGAAGGGATTGTCGACACACGGCGTGCCGTCGCGGTTGGCCCGCCCGACCTTGGCCGCCAACGACGTGAGGTCGCTATCGACGCCGCTGCCATTGCCGAGGTCACCAATCGACCAGTAGAGCTTGCCGTCGCGGCCGAAGCCGATGCCGCCGCCGTCGTGGTTCCGGCCAGCGGTCGGCAGGTCCGTGACCACATC
>JANPIY010000832.1:0-3885 GCA_031425255.1 Planctomycetota bacterium | reverse complement strand
CCGACCTGCTGCTGTGCGCCGACTGGAGCCGTCTGAGCGATGGCCGCCGGGTGCAGGAACCGGAGGTGCCGAATCTGGCGACCTTGCCCACGGACATCGCAGCGCCGGTGCCGACGCCGACCCAGCCGTCTATCCCCGCCGGCGACACGGCGGCCAGCGGCCTGCTCCACCGGTTGGCGTGGTGGTCATTGGCGGCGGGCGCTCTGCTCGCGGCGCTCACCGGTTGGCACCTCCTGCGCTCGCGGGCGGGTTGAGCGACCATGCGGCTCGGCGTGCTCATCCTCGGAGAACTGCGTCATCGCTGGCTGAATTCGTTGCTGGCGCTGCTGACCCTGCTGATCGCCATCGCCAGTCTGGGCGCGGCGCTGGCCCTGCTGCGCGAACACCGTCTGACCACCGCGGCGATCATCGATGCCAAGGAGGAGGAGACGCGCACACGGCTCGCCACGCTGAACGAGGACATGCGCCGCATCACCGTGCGCATGGGCTTCAACATCCTCATCCTGCCCAAGGAGCAGAACCTCGGCGACTTCTACGCTGACGACTACGCCAGCCGGACCATGCCCGAGGAGTATGCCGAACGCCTGGCCGCTTCCGGCATCGCCACCATCAATCACATCCTGCCGAGCCTGCAGCAGAAGATCCGCTGGAGCGAGCAGGAGCGCACCGTCCTGCTCATCGGCGTGCGCGGCGAAGTGCCGGCGGCGGCCGAGGTCGGCAAGGATGGCAAGGCTGCCAAAGGAGCGAAGAAGCCCCTCCTCCCCGGAGTCCGGCGCGGCGAGGCCATGCTCGGTCATGACCTCCATCGCGCGCTCAAATTGAAGCCCGGCGGGATCATCACCCTGCGTGGCCAGACCTTCACCGTCAGCGAATGCCGCCCGGAAAAAGGCACCAAGGACGACATCACCATCTGGATCCATCTCAGCGATGCCCAGGTCCTGCTCGCCCAACCGGGACGGATCAACGCCATCCTCGCCCTGGAGTGCAACTGCGCGGCGGTCGATCGCCTCGGTGAGATCCGCCAGGACGTCGCGCGCATCCTGCCCGATACCCAGGTGCTGGAATACGAGTCGCAGGCCCTGGCTCGTGCCGAAGCGCGCAACCGTGCTGAGGCCGAAGGCGTCAGTGCGCTCGCTGCCGAACGCGCCCAACGCGCGCGCCTGGAGCAGGAGAAGGAACGTCTCGCAGCCCTGGTGGTGCCGTTGGCGTTGGTGGTGTGCGCGGTGCTCATCGGCCTGCTGAGCTGGCAGAACGTGCGCGAACGCGCCCTGGAGATCGCCATCCTGCGCGCCATCGGTCTCGGCACCGCCAGCATCCTCACGGTGGTGCTCAGCCGCGCGGCACTGATCGGCCTGTTCGGCAGCGTGATCGGCTTTGCCGTTGGCCTGCTCGCGGCGCAGGTGTGGGTGCCGACAGCGGCCATGCACAGCGCGGTTCATGAACTGCTGACCCCGGGCTGGATGATCGCTGTGCTGGTCGCCGGCCCGCTGCTGGCGATGGCCGCAGCGTGGTTGCCCGCACTCGTCGCCGCACGCCAGGATCCCGCCCAGCTGTTGCGGGAGGGCTGACCATGACCCTGCGGATGCAGCAGATCACCAAGACCTTCCATGCCCCAGGGGGCGCCTTGCCGGTGCTCTGCGGCATCGATCTCGCAGTTCCCGCGGGCAGCATCACCGCCATCCGCGGCGCCAGCGGCAGCGGCAAGACCACCCTCCTGCTGATCGCCGGCGGCCTGCTGCAGCCCGACGGTGGCAGCGTGCTGGTGGCGGGCGAGGACCTCTCGGCGCTGTCATCCGCCGGTCGCGCCGCGCGCCGCGCAGCCAGCATCGGCTGCGTCTTCCAGCAGTTTCACCTGCTGCCGTACCTCACCGTGCTCGACAACATCCTGGTGCCGGCGCTCACCACCGGCAGCGCCGGGTTGCCGATGCGCGCGCGCGAGCTGGCCGAGCGCTTCGGTCTTACCGCCCGCCTGGCGCACCGGCCGGCCGCGCTGAGCACCGGCGAACGTCAGCGCGTGGCGTTGGCGCGGGCGCTCCTGCGCCAGCCGGCGCTGCTGCTGGCGGATGAACCCACCGGCAACCTCGACCAGGACAACACCGAGGGCGTCATGCGTCACCTGGTCGAATTCGCCGCGGCCGGCGGTGCGGTGCTGCTGGCGACCCACGACCCGCGTGCGGCGCGCTTCGCCGGCCAGCGTCTGCAGGTGCAGCAGGGCCGGCTGGTCCCCGATCCAGGGAAGGAGCCTCAGCCATGAATGCTCGTTCCCTGCGACTGGCCAAGGTGCTCGTCGTCATCGTCACCATCGCTGTGGTGCTGGGGCTGACCTGGCCGCGTCAGTCACGCCCTCCCGGCGCCAAGAGCGGAGACCATCTCCTGCTGTACTGCGCGGCCGGTCTGCGCGATCCGCTGCAGAGCATCATCGGCGACTACCAGTGCGCGTACGGACTGACGGTCGACGTGCAGTACGGCGGCTCGGGCACCCTGCTCAGCAGCCTGGCGGTGGCGGGCCGTGGCGACCTCTACCTCGCCGCCGATGCCCGCCACATGGACCTGGCGGTCGAGCGCGGACTGGCGGTGGAGACCATCCCCATCGCGCGTCAGCATCTGGTGCTGCTGGCCCAGCCAGGGAATCCCAAGCGGGTCCGCGGTCTGGCCGACCTCGTCCGGCCGGAAATCCGCGTCGCCTACGCCAACCCCGAGGTCGCCTCCGCCGGCAAGGCGATCCAGCGGGTGTTGGAAAAACTCGGCACCTGGGAGGTGGCCAAGCGCCAGGCCGCAGTCTTCAAGCCGACGGTCAACGACGTCGCCAACGACGTCGTGCTCGGCAGCGTCGATGTCGGGGTGGTGTGGCAGCCGCTGGCCGCGCTGCACCCCGGCTTGGCGAGCATTGCAGTGCCGGAACTGACGGCGCAGAGCGAACTGATCCGCATCGGCGTCCTCACCTCATCGACGCAGGCGCGGCAAGCGCTGCATTTCGCGCGTTACCTCAGCGCGCGCGATCGCGGCCTGGAGACCTTTGCCCGCGCCGGTTACCAGGTCGAGCCCGGTGACGCATGGGCCGAGACACCGCTGCTCACCTTTTTCAGCGGTGGACTCAACCGCATCGCCATCGAGCAGACCCTGCGCGACTTCGAAGCGCGTGAAGGCTGCACCGTGCGCGTGGTCTATAACGGCTGCGGGATCCTGGTGGCCCAGATCAATGCCGTGGCTGCCAGCGCTCGAGCCGGGGGAGCAGGAGGTGGAAAGCCAGCTGACGCCATGCCCGACGCCTACCTCGCCTGCGACGTCTCCTTCCTCGATCCGGTCAGCGACCATTTCGGCGAGCGCACCCTGCTGAGCGAGACCGAGGTCGTCGTCCTGGTGCCCAAGGCCAATCCGCATGGACTGCGGACGCTGGCGGATCTCGCCCGTCCCGGGCTCAAGCTCGGCGTCTGCAACGCCGAGCAGAGCACGCTGGGCGCCTTGACCGCACGCCTGCTGCAGACCCTCGACATCACCGAAGCGGTGATGCGCAACGTGCGCTCGCAGACGCCGACCGCGGACATGCTGGTGACGCAGATCCAGGCGGGGTCGCTCGACGCCGTGGTGGTCTACCGCGCCAATGCCAAGGCCGCACTCACCGACTTCATCGCGTTGCCCATCGATCTGCCGCAAGCGCGCGCGATCCAGCCCTTCGCGGTGTCGAAGCAGACCAGACATCCGCAACTGATGCAGCGCCTGCAGCAGGCCCTCACCGCGCCGACCTCGCGTGCACGATACACTGCGGCAGGCTTCCGCTGGCACGCTCCATGAAGAAATTGCGCTGTCCGGGGTCCGACGGGTGGTTCCTCATCGCCATGGGTTCGGCCCTCGGCCTGTATGTCCTGCTCATCCTCAGCCTGCTGG
>JANPIY010000831.1:0-4738 GCA_031425255.1 Planctomycetota bacterium | reverse complement strand
ACGATCTGCCCGACACCGAGCGACCGGACCTGCTCGGGCGGCTGCGGTCGTGTGTCGAACACCTTTCCGTGCGCGCCCGCGCCCTGATCACGCAACGGTACGATCAGGCGCTGAGTATCGAAGTCATGGCGGAGCAGCGCGAGCAGTCGCCAAACCAGGTCTCGGTGTCGTTGTGGCGCGTGCGGCGGACCTTGGCGGACTGCATCGAGGCGGACGCCACGGGTCTCCCCTCATGATGCTGCGTCCTGAGGATCTGATCGAGGACCTCGACGCCGATCGCCTCGATGAGTCGGCTGCCGCCGCGCTGCAGGCCGCCTTGGTGGGTGATCCCGCGCAGTGCCGTGCCCTGGCGCGCGAATGGCGCGTCCATCGATGGCTTGCACTCCAGCAGAGGGACGGCGACATCGGTGAGCGGCTGGTGGCGTCATTGCGCTTCGCCCGACCGCTCGACCGCACGGCCAATGACGCCTTCGCCACGCGCTTGCGCCAGACGCTGGCGGCCCGTGCCCGGCGCCTTCCCCTCCGCTGGGCAGCGGTCGCGCTTCTGACGATCACCCTGGTAGGGGGATTGATGGTCGCCACGACCTCCAGCCATGAACCGGGTCTATCGCTCGCCACCGTGGTGTCGGCACATGGCGCGCAGGTGGTACGCGCGGACGGGCAGCGGGTTCCGCTCGAGCACGTCGTCCGTGCCGGAGAAACGGTGCAGACGGGTGACGACGCTGCCGCCCTCGCCTGGCTCGATGAGCCGACCGCCCTGATCATCGCCCCGCATTCGCAGCTGCGCCTGGGACTCGAGGCCGGAGCCAAACGGCTGCATCTCGAGGGGGGCCGCGTCGATGCCGAGGTCGCCCCCCAGCCGCTCGGCAAGCCGCTGGTGCTCTCCACGCGCGACGCCACCGCCACCGTGCTCGGCACGGCCTTCTCGGTCAGCCACGATGCTGCGGGAACGCGCCTGGAGGTCGGTCACGGGCTCATACGACTGCGTGGCATGAGGGGAGCGGCGATCGAGGTCGCGACCGGACAGAGCGCCACCGCCACCGTGCAGTCGCCGGCGACGCTGTCCTCCACCACGCGCGCACCCAGTGGGATGCGAGCCGGTTTCGATCCACCCTTCGTGGTGGGCCTGGACGACGTTTCTGGGACCAACCTGTTGCCGACGATCAGCGAGCAGACTCCGCTCTTCAGCACCGACTTCAGCGGCGTGTTCCGGTTCCAGGATCGTGGTCCGCGTCCGAACCCGTGGCATGCCAACAGCTGGCTGCCAGACGTCGGCGGCGTGTTCGAACTGCGTGATGAGCCGGTGACCGGCACGCGCGCGTTCTGCTTGCGGCCCACCACCTCCCTCGCTGCGGTGCAGGCGTTCTTCTGGCCGGTGCTGCCGCTGGCGGCTGGCCGCGATTGGCGCCTGACGCTCGACTACCTGACCACGCCGAAGCTGCAGGCGATGATCGCCATCGGACTGGAGGATGTGCGCAGCGTCGACCAGCCCCTGGAGCCTTCGCCCTCTGCCTGGCGGCGCATCGGCTGTCGCATTCCGGCCGCCACGCAGGTGCGTGGCTTCAATCTGCTGTTGCAGGTGCACGGTGGCGGAATCGGAGAGGCGCTCTATTTCCGCGACGTGCGGCTGGTGGCTGCACCGTGAACCCTGGCGGATGGCCGCGCGGCCGGATGGTCGGTTAAGATCCCTCCACCCGGTCTATTCCTGGGTGGAAGACTACCGCCCATGACGAGCCGCCTGACTGCCCTATTCCTCACCTGCCTGGCCTTCGCCGCTGCTCACGCGGGCGAGACCCGCGATCCCTGGCTGTGGCCGTTCGCCGGCGACAGCATCTGGAATACGCCCATCGGCGCGGGCGCGGATTACCAAGGCGAGGGCCACTTCAAGGCCGAGGGCACCATCGGCGCCGACGTCGAGTTCCACTACCGCGTCAGCGCCGAAGCACCCAGACGCAAACTGTTCGAACCGCAGGGTTGGCCGGTGATCGATGGCCAGCACGGCAGATTCCTGCGCGAGTTCCAGATCGACGACGAGGTGGTGGTGCGGACGCAGATCTCCAACAACGCGGCGGCCTTCGTGCTTGCCAACGGCACGGTCGAGCAGCTCGAACCGTTCCTGCGCATGGAGGCCGGCGGTGCGCTGGTCGGGATCCCCAATCCCTTCGGCACCGGCATCGATCTGCGTGGCGATGGCGCGATCGGAACCCATTGGGGCTCGGGCCTGTCGGCCTTCGGCGGCGCGTTGCGACATGGCGACCTGACCAGCGCCGAGCCGATCCGGCACGCGCTCAAACTCGACGTGCAGGGCAAACGCTACCTGCGGTACGACCCGGCGAGCAGGACCCCAGGGTACCGCTGGCCCGCGACCACCACCGACGGCTACGCCGCAAAGATCGGCCACGGCGGCTACGAAGGTCTCGATCCTCGCTTCGTCCAGGGCTCGTTGCTGGCGATCCACCCACGTCACACCGCCGCCAGCCTGAGGCTGAAGACCCTGCCGGCGCAGAAGCTGTTCGCCGCCTTGCGGGATTACGGCGCTTACATCGTCGATGACGCTGCCAGCGACTCCTATTTCCTGTGCCCGTCGTGGGAGGCGACGGGTGAATTCCAGGAGACCTTCGGCTTCAGCATGGACGTCGGCCCCGAGGCCACCGGTCCGGCGAAGCAATGGTACGATGAGGTGATGTCGTTGATGACCGTGCTGTCCGTGGTCGAGAACAATCGCCCGCACCAGATCGGGGGAGGTGGCGAACGCCGCGCAGCGATGGCGCCGCCACTCGGCACCATCGGTACCACCCCGCCCACGACCCCCGGCCGACCGACGGCGACCGCGGTTTCCGCGACCAGCGTCACGCTGAACTGGAGCCCCAGTCGCGATGACGTGCGCGTCAGCGGCTACCGCATCCATGCGGAGGGGATGTCTCTCCCGCTCGGCGAAACCTTCGGACGCACGACGATGACGGTGACCGGGCTGAAGCCGGCCACCACCTACACCTTCCGCGTCGTCGCCTACGACACCGGGCTGAACCGTTCGTCCGCCAGCGAGCCGGTATCCGCCGCCACGGCCGCGATCGCTCCCGGCACCATCCTGGAGGATTTCGACAGTGGGCGTGCCGATGGCTGGATCCTCGCTGGTGCGGCGGTACGCAGCCGACGTCTGGAGCTGGCCAAGTGGCACGGCGATACCAGCGCGATCTGTTCCGCCACGGTGCTCCCGGCCAGCTTCACGCTCACCCTGCGCATCGAGGCGATCGGCGGTGCCACGGGAAACGTCGGCCGCATCCTGCTGCGCCACCGCGATGCCCAGAACCAGTGTGCGATCACGTTCCTTGGCGGCGTGGATTCACCCATCACGTTGACCGAGGTCATCGGCGGCACCCATCGCACGCTAGCCGAGGCGCGTGGCTGGCAGGCTGATCGCATCCAGGTGCGCTGCGACGAGCAGAACCGCGTCTCGTTGGTACTGATGAAGGGCGAAGCGCGTCGGACCGTTTTCAGCGAGGTGGCGATCAGCGTTCCTGCGGGCGGGCACTTGGGATTCGAGACCACCGCCAACACCATCATCCTGGACGATGTGCGGCTGATCCCATCCCTCGCGCCGTGAACCACCCGACCATCATCCGCCAAGGATCCCAACCCATGTCGTCGACCTCCTCGCCCAGGCATCCTGCGATCTCATCGGTGACCCACGGGTCGCTCCAACGCGTGACACTGCTCGCCCTGATGCTGGTCGGTGTCCACGCGGGCGAGGGCACTCTGCACATCATGCCGCTGGGGGATTCCATCACCATGGCGGCACCCGGCTATCGTGCCCCGCTCTTCCGACTCTTGAAGCAAGCCGGGCAGCGCATCGATTTCGTCGGCACCCAGACCGACAAGCCCACGGCCGTCGCCGACTACGATCCCGATCATGAAGGCCACGGCGGTTTCACCGTCGGACCGGGACCGAGCGCCGCTGACCAGTGGAGCGGTGGCAAAGGCAGCCTCGCAGCGAATCTCGATGAGTGGTTGGCTCCGGAACAGACCAGGACCAGACAGGTCGACATCATCCTCCTGCACATCGGCGTGAACGACTTCGCCAACATCAAGGAACGCGATCCGACCTATAAACTCGACACCGATTTTGTCGTCCGCTACGGCGGCCTGCTCGACCAGATCCTCAGACTGCGACCGCGGGCGGCGATCATCTGCAGCACCGTCATCCCAGGGGGCAATCCCGACATCCCCGCGGTCTTCCCCATCGGCCCCTTCGACCAGATCAACCCGCAGCTCGCAGCCATCGCCGCCGCCCGCAGCAGGCACGTGTTCCTTTACGACGGCGCCCACCTGCAGGGCACCGGGCTCAAGTGGGAACCCGGCGACTGGAATCGCGGCGACGTCATCCACCCGAACGACCGGGGTCACGCCAAATTCGCCCGTTTCTGGGCGGCGGCGATCCAGGACCTGCTCAGGAATGATCGATTGCCGAAGGCTGCATACGTCGCCGCCACGAAGAAGTAGGAGCCCGTTCAGCCGGCGCGGCTCAGGACGGCTCGCGCCATTTGCCGGAGTCCTTGATCAGTTGGATCAGTTCGCCGCGCGCTCGCTCGGAGGCGATGCCGGTATGGACCTTCTCCTTACCGCGGTAGAGGTCGATCTTGCCCGGGCCGGCGCCGACGTAGCCGAAATCGGCGTCGGCCATCTCCCCAGGGCCATTCACGATGCAGCCCATGATCGCGATGGTCACGCCGTCGAGGTG